>NZ_QPMJ01000001.1:1500000-1713681 GCF_003369835.1 Halorussus rarus
GTGGCCACGACGACCGGCGCGTCCCAGTCCGGGAGCACGTCGAAGAATCGCGGGTCCACGGAGTCGTCGGGCCGGGTCATCGTGCCGTCGATGTCGAGGACGAGCGGCGGAACCATGGCTCACCGTGGGAGCGTCACCGACAAAAACCGGTCGTTCGACGTGCAGCACCCCGGCGAAATCTCTCGGCCGACTCGCTCGAGAAACCGGTCTCGAACCCGGCGCTCCGCGGTATCAGGAGGGGTCGTCGCGCGCCCAGTCGCGCGACCGCTCGACAGCTTCGCTCCACCGGTCGTACCTCGCGTCTGCGGTGGCCTCGTCCATCTCGGGATCGAACTGCCGGTCGACCCGCCAGTTGTCGCGGAGTTCGTCGACGTCCGCCCAGTAGCCGACCGCGAGGCCGGCGGCGTAGGCCGCCCCGAGTGCGGTGGTCTCGTCGACTTCCGGCCGGACGATCTCGGCGCCGAGGATGTCGGCCTGGAGCTGGCAGAGGTAGTTGTTCTTGACCGCGCCGCCGTCGACCCGGAGGTCGTCGAGTTCGAGCCCGCAGTCCGCGACCATCGCCTCCGCCACGTCCCGGGTCTGGTAGGCGATGGATTCGAGCGTGGCCCGGACGACGTGCTCGCGGCGGGTCCCCCGGGTCATCCCGACGATGGTGCCCCGGGCCCGCGGGTCCCAGTGGGGCGCGCCGAGGCCGGTGAACGCCGGGACGACGTAGACCCCGTCGGTCGAGTCGACGCTCCGGGCGAGGCTCTCGGTCTCGGCGGCGTCCTCGACGAGCGTCACGTCCTCGAGCCACTCGATGGCCGCGCCCGTGGCGAAGATCGAGCCCTCGAGCGCGTACTGGACGGGGTCGCCCGAGCGGTGGAATCCCACCGTGGTGAGCAGGCCGTGGTCGCTGTCGACCGGCTCGTCGCCCGTGTTCATCAGGAAGAAGCTCCCCGTGCCGTAGGTGTTCTTGGCGTCGCCGGCGTCGAAGCAGGTCTGGCCGAACAGCGCGGCCTGCTGGTCGCCGAGCGCGCCGGCCACCGGGACCGCCGCGCCGAGGAACCCTTCCGGGTCGGTCGTCCCGTAGTAGTCCTCGTCGCTGGAGGGCCGGACTTCGGGGAGGCAAGCTGCCGGGACGTCGAACTCCGCGAGCAGGTCGTCGTCCCACGCCATCTCGCGGATGTCGAACAGCATCGTCCGCGAGGCGTTGGTCGCGTCGGTGACGTGCTCGCCGGTGAGATTGTAGACCAGCCACGAGTCGACGGTCCCGAACAGGATCTCGCCCTCGGCGGCGCGCGCCCGGAGGTCGGCCGGCCGGGCGCGCCGGGTCTTGATGGGGTCGGCGTTCTCCAGCAGCCACTCGGCCTTCGTCGCCGAGAAGTAGGCGTCGGGCAGCAGTCCGGTCTTCTCGCGGATCGTCTCGGCCTTCCCCTCGTCTTCCAGCTGTTCGACCCGGTCGGTGGTCCGGCGGTCCTGCCAGACGATCGCGTTGTACACCGGCTTGCCGGTGTCGCGGTCCCAGAGCAGGGTGGTCTCGCGCTGGTTGGTCACGCCGATGGCGGTCAGCCGGTCGGCCTCGATGCCGGCGTCTGCGAGCGCCGCCCGGGTCACGCTCTTCGTGTTCTCCCAGATCTCGACCGGGTCGTGCTCGACCCACCCGGGTTCGGGGTAGAACTGCTCGTGGGTCTCGTAGGCCTCCGCGACGACGGTCCCGTCGTGGTCGAACACCATGAACCGGGTGCCGGTGGTCCCCTGGTCGATGGCGCCGACGTAGGTGTCGGCCGTCATGGCTCGGACTGGGTCGGCCAGCGTGATAACGATACGGCCGACCGCAGACCAGAGCGCGGACTTCACAACATACGTGTGAACTCCTCGACTCCTGAGTCCGGCGCACGCTGGCGCGACCCTCGTGGTCGCGCCAGTGCGTGCGAGGGACGAGCGAGCGAAGCGAGCGAGGAGGCTGGGGAGGTGTGAGGCCGTTGCGGTGCTGTCCGGTTGCGGTAACAGAGGTGACGGCAGTAGCTAGCTCGGTTGATTACCCCCAATTTCGGCATCCAATACCGTCCTCTGTCGGAATTGCAGGAGCTGAATCTGACAGCACTACCCGGTCCGCCTTTCGGAGACCGCAACTGCGAGACAGCAGTACACTCAAGTCCGCACGGGCCAACATCCGAGCGAATGACCGACACCGAGGTCCTCGTCGTCGGCGGGGGGTCGACGGGCTGCGGCGTCGCCCGGGACCTCGCCATGCGCGGGGTCGACGTGACGCTCGTCGAGAAGGGGAACCTCACCAACGGAACGACCGGTCGGATGCACGGGCTGCTCCACAGCGGCGGTCGGTACGCGGTCTCCGATAAATCGAGCGCCGAGGAGTGCATCCGGGAGAACCGCGTGCTCCGGGACATCGCCGGCCACTGCGTCGAGATGACCGGCGGCCTGTTCGTGCAGTTGGCGGGCGACCCGGACGAGTACTTCGAGGAGAAGCTGGCCGGCTGCCGCGACTGCGGCATCCCGGCCGAGGTCCTGAGCGGGGAGGAGGCCCGCGAGCAGGAGCCCTACCTGACGAAGGACGTGAAGCGCGCGATTCGGGTGCCCGACGGCGCCGTCGACCCGTTCCGGCTCTGCGTGGCCAACGCCGCCAGCGCCGAGCGACACGGCGCGCGCATCGAGACCCACGCGGAGGTGACCGACGTGCTGGTCGACGACAGCGGTGACAGCGGCGACGGTGGGGGCGGCAGCAACGACGAGGGAGAGCGCCGAGTCCGGGGAATCGAAGTGCGCCACGACTCCGGCCCCGGCGAGCGCGAGCACCGGAAAGCGGGCGAGACCGAGGAGATCACGGCCGAGCACGTCGTCAACGCCACGGGCGCCTGGGCCGGCCAGGTCGGCGCGATGGCGGGCGTCGACGTGGCGGTCCGGCCCTCCAAGGGCGCGATGGTGGTGATGAACTGCCGGCAGGTCGACACCGTGGTCAACCGATGCCGGCCGAAGGGCGACGCCGACATCGTGGTTCCCCACGAGACCACCGCCATCCTGGGCACGACGGACGTGGAGGTCGAGGACCCCGAGGAGTACTCCGAGGAGCGCTGGGAGGTCGACCTGATGATAGACGAGCTCTCGCGGCTCGTCCCCATCCTCGCGGAGGCCCGGACCGTCCGGTCGTTCTGGGGCGTCCGCCCGCTCTACGAACCGCCGGGAACCGGCACCGCCGACCCGACCGACATCACCCGGGACTACTTCCTGCTCGACCACGCCGAGCGCGACGAACTGACGGGGTTCACCACCATCGTCGGCGGGAAGTTCACGACCTACCGGCTGATGGCCGAGGAGATCGCCGACCACGTCTGCGACGAACTGGGCGTCTCCGCGGAGTGCCGGACTGCCGAGGTCCCCCTACCGGGCAGCGAGGACGCCTCGGTCCTCGACGACTACATGGCGGAGTTCGGCCTCCGATCGCCCGTCGGCCGGCGGAGCGTCCAGCGCCTCGGCAGTCGCGCCGACGAGGTGCTTTCGACCGACGGGCCGAATCCGGTGCTCTGCGACTGCGAGGCGGTGACGAGGGCGGAGGTCCGGGACGCCATCGACGAGTCGGGCACCGACCTCAACGCGGTCCGCATCCGGACCCGGGCCTCGATGGGCAACTGCCAGGGCGGGTTCTGCTGCCAGCAGCTGGCGGCCGAACTCCACCCCGAGTACGACGAGCCGCAGGCCCGCGAGGCGCTCGACGAGCTGTTCGAGGAGCGCTGGAAGGGCGAGCGCCACGCGCTCTGGGGCGAACAGCTCTCGCAGGCCGCGCTCAACTACGCGCTCCACGCGACCACGATGAACCGGGACCGCGACCCGGCCGACCGCGACGGCCGAATCTCGTTCGACGACTTCGACGCGGGCGAGACCCTCGAGATGGAGGAAAAGCGCGGTGGAACGGAGGGGCAGCGTGGCGATTGAGGACGACGTCACGGTCGTCGGAGGCGGCCTCGCGGGCATGACCGCGGCGCTCGCGGCCGCTCGCGAGGGCGCGGCCGTCCGGGTGGTCTCGCACAAGGATTCGACGCTCCGGAGCGCCAGCGGTCTGGTCGACGTGCTGGGGTACGATTCCGACGATGAACTGCTCGCGGACCCCTTCGAGGCGATTCCGGACCTGCCCGAGCGCCACCCGTACCGAACGGTCGGTGCGGCGGGCGTCAGGGAGGGTTTCGCGCTGTTCGACGACGTGGTCGGCGACCGCTACCGCGGCGACCACACCGACCTGAACGCGCTCGTCCCGACCCACGGCGGGACCGTCAAGCCCACCGCGCGGTACCCCGCGAGCGTCGCGCCCGGACTCGCCAGCGACGACCGGCCGGTCCTGCTGGTCGGCTTCGAGACCGTGCCCGACTTCGACGCGCCGCTCGCGGCCGACCACCTTCGGGCCGCAGGCGTCCCCTTCCCGGTCCGGGGTGTCACGGTCCGGTTCCCCGGCGGCTTCCGGGCCGACGCCGCCCGGACCAGGCTGGCGGACGCGCTCGACGCGGACGAACGCGTGGCAGTCGGCGACGACGCGGGACCGTACTCCGAGTCGCTGCCGATTCGCCGCGCGCTCGCCGAGACCGCGAAGGACCACCTCCGGGGAGAGAAGCGGGTCGGCTTCCCGGCCCTGCTCGGCCGGCACGAGACCGAGGAAGTGCGGGCCGACCTCGAGGCCGAACTAGACGCGGCCGTCTTCGAGGTGCCGACGGGGCCGCCGAGCCTGCCGGGGATGCGCCTCGAAGGCGCGCTCCGCGGGGCCTGCCGGGAGGCCGGCGTCCGATTCACCACGGGGAATCCGGTGGTGGACTTCGAGATCGACGGCGAGGCTGACGATTCCGACCCGGATTCCCTCGCGGCGGTCCGCGTCGAGCGCAACGGCGCGGCGATTCCCTTCCACGCCGACCAGTTCGTGCTGGCGACCGGCGGACTGGTCGGGAAGGGCGTCGACTCCGACCGCGAGCGAGTGCGCGAACCGATCTTCGACTGCTACGTCCCGCACCCGGACGACCGGTACGACTGGTCGGCCGACGGGGCGTTCGGCGACCACGCCTTCGCGCGATTCGGCGTGGAGACCGACGACGACCTCCGGCCGCTCGACCGACGGGGCGACCCGGAGTTCGGAAACCTGCGGGCGGCCGGCGCGGTGCTGGGCGGCTACGACTTCGCCGCGGAGAAGTCCGGGTCGGGAGTCTCGCTCGCCACGGGGCTCGCGGCCGGGCGGCGCGCGGCCGAGGAGGCGACGAGATAACGATGAGTGACGCACCGAACGCGAACGACGCGAGCGAGACAGGCTCCCCGAACGAACCGGACGACCCCCACGACGCGAGGGAGGAGGCGACCGTCGAGAGCGACGAGTTCGAGCCGGTGCACGTCTTCGAGGAGAGCGAGGAGATGGACCTCCGGCCGGGCAGCGACGACTGCTACAAGTGCTCGACCTGCGACTCGGTCTGCCCGGTCGCGGAGGTCGACGACGAGTTCCCCGGCCCGAAGTTCCAGGGCCCCGAGCAGTGGCGGCTCAAGCGCAAGGGCGACCGGGATGTCGACGAGTCGGTGATGTCGTGCTCGAACTGCATGCGCTGCGACTCGTCGTGTCCTTCCGACGTTCCCCTCAGCCAGATGCACAACACGGCTCGCGGGGAGTTCGTGGAGGAACAGATGGAGAAGCTCTCGCGGGAGTACGTCCGCAATCGAATCCTGGCGAACTACCGATTCTTCGCCGAAGTGGCGAGCAGGATGCCGCGGCTCGCCAACTTCGTGATGGGCAACTCGCTCGTCCAGGCCGTCAACGAGAGGCTGCTCGGCATCACCGCCGAGCGCGACTTCCCCGAGTTCGCCGACGAGACGTTCCGGGAGTGGTGGGAGAAGCGAGGCGGCAGCGCCGCCTCGAAGAAGCGAGCGCGGGAGGCGCGAGCGGAGCGCGGGGGCGCGCAGGCCAGGAGCGAGGACAAGCGCGTGGCGTACTTCCACGGCTGCTACTCGAACTACAACACCCCTGAGGTGGGCAAGGCGATGGTGCGACTCTACGAGCACTTCGGCTACGAGGTGCTGGTCCCCCCGCAGAAGTGCTCGGGCACGCCGATGTTCGCCAACGGGATGCTGGCCGACGCCCGGCGCGCGGCCGAGACGAACGTCCGGGAACTCGCGGCCGCTATCGAAAGCGGCGCGGACATCGTCGCCTCCTGCACCTCGTGCTCGATGTCGCTCCGCCAGGAGTACCCCGAACTGTTCGACTTCGAGGGGACCGCCGGCGTCGCGGCCCGGACCTACGAGGCCCTCGAGTACCTGCGACTCCACGAGGACCTCGACGGTTCGCTGGAGGCGGCCGACGCCGATCTCGACGGCGCCGCCTTCGCGTACCACGCGCCCTGTCACGCCCGCAACCAGGGCGTCGACGGCCAGGCGGTCGAACTGCTCGACCGACTCGACGGCGCCGACGCCGAGGACGTCGGCCCCTCGTGCTCGGGCATCTCGGGCACCTACGGCTGGAAGGCCGAGAAGTACGACGCGTCGATGGAGATCGGCGCCGAGATGTTCGACCACATGGAGGAATCGCCGGCCGAGACGGGGCTGACCGAGTGCCCGACCTGCGCGATGCAGATGGAACACGGAACGGGCTACGAGGTCCGCCACCCGCTCGAGGTGCTTGCCGAGGCGCTGGTCGACGGCGAGAACTGAGAAAATCGGGGCTCGGTTCGGCTACCCGGCCGCTTCCGAGGCGATTACGAGGCGTTCCGGTCGGCGAGCGCGAGGAGTTCGCCGTACCCCTCGTTCTCGGGGAACTCCGAGATTACGTGCTGGAGTTCGCCGGTGGAGGCGGCCTCTGCGACCACGCCCGTCACCGCCTGCGAAGCGTGCTTCGGGCTCGCGTCGGGGTCGAGCCGGTCGCCCACGCGGTCGGTGAACTCCGCACCGCCGGACCCGAAGTCGGGACCGAGTTACTCCGCTGTATCTCCGTCCCACGAGACGCCGGCGGTCACGAGCCACGCGCCGACGAGGACGCCGAGTGCGTCGGTGACGGCCGCGGACAGCGCCGTCATCCGGAACGGGCCCCGCCAGGGCCCGGCCGAAATCGCCCCGACGTGGTCTGGGTTCGGCGCGACGAAGTGGAAGTAGACGCCGAACACGAGCGACGCAGCCATCGAGACGGCGAGGGCCGTCGCTCCTGTCGCTTCCTGTCCGCGCCAGAGCAATCCGAGCGCGACCAGCGGCGCGAGCACTATCACCCCGTAGACGAACGCCCACTGCCACCGCGAGAGCGGGACCGGAATCGCGGCGTGCGGAACGCCGTGAGCCGCGCTCGCCGCGGTGTGCAGACCGACGGCGAGCGCCGCGACCCGGAGTTCGCGCGCCATCTACGGCTCGGCCGCCTCCGCGGAATCGTCGGTCCTCGAGCCGTCGCCGTGACTCGTCCTCACCGCTTTCCCGCGCCACTCGTACCCGGCCGCGGTCTCGCGGACGGTCCCGTCCCCGCACCACCGCTCGACCACCGCGTCGAGTCCCTCCCGGTAGGTCGGATACCGCGGTTCCCAGTCGAAGTCGCGCCGGAACCGCTCGGCGGTCGTGGGCATCGGACTCGTCAGCAGCCGGACCGTCGCCTCGCCCGCGAGGTACTTCGCCAGCCACACCGGTACGCGGCGGGGCTCGGGCGCGTCGAGACGGTCCGCGAACGCCCGAATGAAGTCGGCGGTCGTGACGTGTTCCTCGTCGACGACGTGGTAGAGGCCGACAGAGTCGCTCTCGACTGCCTCGGCGAACGCCCGCGCAGCGTCGTCGACGTGCAGGACGGAGAGTTCCGCGTCCTTGCGACCGAGCAGACCGCCGCCGAGTATCGGCATGTTGCCGGCGAGCAGTTCCTCCCCGAACGTTCGCGTGTGGGCCGAGTCGTGAGCGTAGAAGAAGCCACAGCGGAGGACGGTCGTCTCGAATCCAGCCTCCCGGGCCGCCTCCCGAGCGATGCGCTCGGCGTCCAGCGCCGACTGAGTGGTCCGGTCCGGGTTCGGCTTCGCGGTCTCGTCGAACCGCGAGCCGTCCGGCTGGCGGGCGACCCAGACGACGCTCTGCTGGACGAAGCGGTCCGCACCGACGTCGGCCGCGACCGCGGTCAGGTTCCGCGCGCCCTCGCGACGCACGCGGTCGTTTCGCTCCCAGTCCCCGTCGGTCGGTTTTCGAGCCGTCGGGATAGCGGTGGCTGCGTGGACCACGGCGTCGGCTCCCGCCGCGGCGTCGCGGAGCGAGTCGCGGTCGAGCACGTCGCCGCGCCGCGGGTCTCCGCCCCGCGCCCGGACCAGTTCGTCGCCCGAGTCGGTCCGCGTCAGGCCGACGATCGCGTGACCCCGGTCGGCGAGGTCGGCAACGAGTCGCCGCCCGAGGACGCCGGTCGCGCCCGCGATGAACACTCGCATGGACGAACGGACGGGCGGCCCGACGGTAGCGGTTCTGCCGGACCTGCGCGGTGGGTTTATAACTTCGGCAGTCGCGGGTCTCGGCATGCGTCGCGTCCAGTTGACGTTCTACGCGCCCGACGCCGAGGTCCACCCGATCCACACGATGCTGGCCGAGCGCGACTACGTGGACGCCGCCGAGATGGTCCACTGGAACGACGCGGGCGAGACCATGACCCACGCGTTCTACGTCGAGGGCGACCGGGAGGCGTTCTCCGCGGAACTCGCCGAGACGCCCGAGGTGCGGGCGTACGACGTCACGCCGGTCGACGACCGCGGCTTCTACGCCCACGTCCGGGCCGAGACGACCCCCGTCCAGCGGGCGATGTTCGACGCCTACCGCGAGGGCGGCGTCGTGGTCACCTCGACCCTCGAACACACCGACGACGGCGGCGTCACCTTCGACGCGGTCGGCACCGCGGACGCGCTACAGGAACTTCACGACACGGCGCCCGAGGAGGTCGTCGTCAGGGTCGAGCGGGTCGGCGGAATCGAGGCCACCCCGGAGACGGTGGCGGCGGTTCTCTCCGCGCGCCAGCGCGAGGCGGTCGAGACGGCCGTCGCGGCGGGCTACTACGACGTGCCCCGGACCGCGAGCCACGAGGACGTGGCCGAGGCGCTGGACTGCGCGCCGAGCACGGCGTCCGAGCACCTCCGGAAGGCCGAATCGAAGGTACTGCGGGCGCTGTTCGGGGAGTAGAGTCGGAAGTCGAACCGGGCCGAAGAAGTCAGTCGTTCCGCGGCGCCGCGGTCGGCGTCGGTTCCTCCTCCACGTAGTCGAGGTCGTCGGTGTAGTAGTCGACCAGCAGGACCGCGAAGGCGCCGACGAAGCCGGCGGTGAGGACCGTGGCGAAACGGGTCGGCGTCCACGCGCCGCCAGCACCGAGTATTTCGGCGACTGGAAGTCGAAGCGCGCCGACCATCAGCGCGACGAGGAACGTCAGCGTCACCTCCCGGTGGTTCGCCAGCGCCCACTTCACCACCCGGGCGAAGGTGAGGATGCCGACCGCCGCACCCGCGACGAACGACGCGACCGCCACCGCGTGACCGACCACGGGGTCAAGCGAGCCGCCCCGGACGACGCCGATGGTCTCGTCGATGAACGCGTGGAGCGTGTTCGTCATGAAGATGTACTGGCCGAACAGGATGAGCAGCAGCGACCCCGAGACGCCGGGCAGGATCATCGCACAGATCGCTATCGCACCGGCGAGGAACAGCACGACCGGCGAGTGGGGTATCGCCGCAGCGGCCGACTGGTCGGCGAGCAGGAACGCGACGACCAGTCCGACGACCGCGGCGACCTTCTCGCCGGTCGTGTCGAGTCGGACCTCGCTCCACAGGACGAACGCGGACGCCGCGATGAGACCGAAGAAGAACGCGAACAGGACCGCGGGCGAGGACTTCTCGATGCTTGCTATCGCACCTGTCACGCCGACGACGGCGGTGATGATGCCCGCGCCGAGCACGAGCAGGAACGCAACGTCCATCTCGCGGAGCATCCCGGCGATACGACCTCGCGCATCCGGGTCGTACGCGCGGGGCAGGGCGGCCAACACGCCGGGCTCGAAGGCGGCGATGGCGCCGACGAGCCGCTCGTAGATGCCGGTTATCAGCGCGATGGTGCCCCCAGAGACGCCGGGGACCGCGTCGGCGGCGCCCATGAACACGCCCTTGAGGTAGATGGAGAGCCACTCTCGCATTGCGAGACGGGTACGACGACCGTCCGGAAAACGGTTTGCTTTCTCGCAGGGCGCGGAGATACCGGTGGAGCGGCCGTGACGGGACGGAGCGAAGAAATCCGATACCGAACTGAGGAGAACTGGCGTGGAATCGTCGGGTCGTTCCGACGCCGGCTTCAGTCCCGACCGGCGAGGACGAGCGCCCCCGCGTAGGCGCCGACGAGGCCGGCGCGCGCCGGGACCGTCTCCTCGCGCTCGGGCGCGGCCGAGTCGGGCGCCGCCATCGCCGACGAGTTCGTGGCGTTGCCGTCGGTCGCGTTGCCGCCGGCCGTCTGATCGCCGTCGTCGGTCTGGTTACCGGCGGCCGTCTCGTTCGACGGGGACTGGTCACCCGCGCTCGTCTGGTTGCCCGACGAGTCGTTCTGGTTCTGCTGGAGCGGGACTGACGTCTCCGTCAGCTCGACGGTGACGTTCTGCTCGCTCTCGCCGATGACCTGACCCTCGGTGACCGGAGCGGTCGCGTTGTGGTAGGTCAGGTTCCCGCTCTCGACGGTGCGGGGCGTGGTGAACTGGTACGGACCCGCAGCCCGCACGCTGACATTAGTGTACCCCTCCTCGGTACCCCACTCGTCGTACCCGGTCGTGGAGTACGGCAGCGTCATCGTGAACTGGCCGTCCTGGCCGGTCTCGGCCTGCTGGGTGTAGGTGAACGATCCGTTCTGGCCGGTCGGCGACAGCCGGACGCTCGCCGTGACCGTCGTGTTGGCCGGGGCGGACCCGGTCACCGTCGCGCCGGGCACGCGCTCGAACGTCTTGACCCACGACGGCGAGGTGCGGAACAGCGCCTGCGGGTTCACGCCCGCCCGCTGGAGCAGCCGCATCTCTGTCCGGAGCGTCCGGGCGTACTGCGAGGAGTTCGTGGCCGACGACTGGCTCTGCTTGACGACGCGGTAGTGTTCGAGCGCCGGAATCGGCTCGCTCGGGAACGGCCCGACGCCGCCGATCTGGGCCGTCGAGTCGTTGGCGACGAACTGTCGGGCCTGCTGCATCGTGTCGAACCGCCGGATGACGCTCGCGTTCGGCGACTGGGGCGTCTGGGCGAACACGTCGGGGTTCGCGCCCGAGATGCGGTCGTAGTCGATCACGACCGGGCTCGGCTCGACCCGGCTCCCGTGGTAGTTGTAGAGCCGCGAGGCCATCGTCTCGTAGTAGGCCTGGTCCTTCATCCGGAAGAGGACGCGGGGCTGGCTCTGGCTCTGCTGGTTCAGGCCGGTGTACACGCGCGTGTAGTAGTCCCACCGGCTGGCGTCGTCCTTGAACACCGTCGGCGCGGAGAACTTGGCGGTGGGTTCGACCATCTTCCAGTCGACCATCACGTAGCGGGTCTCCTCGGCGCTGTCGTTTCCGAGCGTCTCGAGGACGTCGTTCGCCTGCCGCTCGCTCTGGGAGAGCAGATAGTTCGCCGCGGTGGTGGCGCCCTCCTGGAACGGGTTGGCGTCGGGGATGCGCTCGCCCTCCACGGTGATCCAGTGGCCGTAGTCCCACCACGACATCACGCCGTAGGCGCCCTCCGGATAGTCGAAGTCGCCGTCGTTCTGGCGGTAGGTGCCGTAGTAGTCGAGTTCGCCCGCGTTGTTGGCGTTACCGTAGTCGCCCTCCGCAGGCGTGTTGTTCGCCATCCAGTCGAGCGACCCGTCCCATTCGGTTATCGCCCCGGGACGCGTCTGTCCGGACTCCATCGCGGTCCGGGTCTGGTCGATGTTGGGGGCTCCAGACGTGCCGAGGCTCGCCGGCGTGACGAGCACGGGGACGATGAGCAGCACCACGAACACGATCGCGAGGACCTGGTACCCCTCGACGTTCGTCAGCGACTCGCGGTCGGTGAGGTTCGCCACCGAGAGTATCTGCTTGAGGAGGTAGGCGTTCAGCACCGCGACGGGGACCGCGAGGTAGTAGTTGAACCGCACCTGGGTGAACGCGGCGGCGGTGATGAACGCCGCCCAGACCAGCACGAGCAGGAGTTCGGCGCGGTGGTCGTCGTTGCGGTAGGTGTTCCAGATCATCCAGACAGCGGCGACGGCTGCGGTGAACAGCATCAGCCCGTACTCCTGGATGATGACGTCGTACCAGGCGATGCCGTACTGCGGGTAGGTCTGGGAGAGGAACGGCTGGGCCTCGGCGATGGTCCGGGTCGCGGCGTTCGTGCCGAATCCGATAACACGAAGGACGTTGTTCCGGATGAGATTGAACAGTGACGGGAGCGCCAGATAGACAAAGCCGGTTATCGCGAGGATAATGCCCCCGACCGTGGCCGGATAGAGCGCGGTCCCGAGGTCCCGGGCGTCCCACTCGCGGGCGAGCCACGCCATGAACACGCAGCCGACAGCCACCGCGAACGCGAGCAGCGGCTGGAGCGGCGAGAACTTGGTCGGGCTCGGATTCAGCGTGCCGAGCGGGACCAGCAGGAGCAGGCCCGCTACAGCCATGCTCACCGCGCCGACGAACCCGAGGTGGTCGGGGCTGACGCCGCGGACGTAGTCGGCGGTCAGCTTCAGCCCGAAGAAGACGCCGAAGATGCCGACGAGGAGCACGCCCGGCGGCCACGTCCAGATGTAGAGTGCGGTGGCGACGCCGGCGAGCGCGCTGTAGACGAGCGGCGCGCGGAGCGCCTCGATGTCGCGGTCGGCGACCAGTTCGTAGACGGGCCTCTCGCGCTCGCCGACGGTTAGCGCGACCATCATCGCGAGCACGGCGAACGTCTGGAACAGCGGCTCGGCGATGTTGTGGTCGGCGAACCCGACCAGGCCGCGGCGGAGGAACGTGCCGGGGAACAGCGCCAGGACGACGACGCCGAACAGGCCGCCGGGGCGACCGCCGAGGCGCTTGCCCACCAGGTACGTCGGTATCGCGATGAGGGCGCCGAAGACCGCGGGCGCGACCAGGAGGGTCTTAGCCACGAGCGTGCTGGAGGGGTCGCCCAGGCCGACCACGAGGGCGGCAGTGGCAACCAGTTGGTCGTAGAGGGTGCCGAACTGGCCCACGCTGGTGCCGAACGGGAAGTAGGTCCAGGGGTCGAACGGCATCGTGGCGGGCCAGTTGTGCACCGTGTACTGCACCTGGCGGAGGTGGTACCAGGCGTCGTTACCAGCGAAGTACACCTCGCCGTCTCTGATGAACTGTCCGTACGACTGGAGCCGCACCCACAGCATGAACGCGATCGCTGCGGCGAGCACGGGGACGTGATACCAGTCCTCGAAGCTGTCGAGGACCGACTCGGCGGTGTCGGTCGAGTCCTCGACCTGCTCGGTCTGCTGGCTCATTGAGTTGAGGGAGTGGTAATACGCGCATAAGCCTTATCATCTGGACACGTGTCCGCTTGGGCACCTGTTTGCTGTCGTTCCGTGTTCGATGTGCAAGTATCCCCGGCTCGCATTACGTGGCCTGTCACTACGAGGGCCGTAGGAGAACCTCCGAGGCGTTAGTTGTGACTACCCATGCGCGACCGTCCGATGTTGACCGGACAGTTTAGTAGCTAATAAGTTGGGGAAGCGTATAGCGGTTTACGATGAACCTGGCCCTCGTTACGGTGGACTCTCTCCGTGCAGACCACGTCGGCTGTTACGGTTACGAGCGGGAGACAACGCCGAATATCGATAATTTAGCCTCCCACTCCCACACATTCACCGATACTGTCGCTCATGCTTGCGCTACACGGCCTTCTTTTCCGTCGCTTCTCACGTCTACTCAAGGGATGCTCTACGGGGGTTTCGACCACCTCTCCGACGAGCAAATTCCAATCTCCGTTCCACTCTCGGAGCGGGGGTACGCTACCGGAGGATTTCACTCGAACCCCTTTCTCTCCGCCGAGTTCGGTTACGCTCGGGGATTCGACGTCTTCAGTGACTCAGAGGACGACCCGACGCTCGTTTCTCGAATCCGGCGCTATGTCTCGAACAACCTCGACGGACCGCTCCACGACCTGCTGGAGTGGCTGTACAACCGAGGGCAGGAACACGCGGGTGTGGACGTAGGGTCGTACTACCAAGACGCAGCGTCGCTCACCGACGAGGCGCTAGCGTGGGTAGAATCCGCAGAAGAACCGTGGTTCCTGTGGGTCCACTACATGGATCCCCATCACCCCTATATCCCGCCCGACGAACACCAAGTGTTCGGCGAGACCCAGTCGAAGCGCCGCGGGGTGAAACTCCGCCAGCAGGTCCTCGAAGATCCTGATTCGCTCTCCGACGAGGACTGGTCGGATCTAATTGACCTCTACGACGCGGAGATTCGATACACCGACACCGAAATCGGCCGTCTAATCGACAGTCTGGACGACGCGACGTGGATGCTAACGGCGGATCACGGCGAGGAGTTTTACGAACACGGAAACTTCGGGCACAAGAACCGCTTCTACGAGGAGCACGTCCACGTTCCCCTACTGTTCGGCGGAACCGAAGGATCGGGCCGCCACGACGATCTCGTGGGCCTCAACGACGTTCCTGCGACCCTGCTGGAGGAGGCCGAAATCGACGTGCCGGAGACTTACCGCGGTCAGCATGTCCTGTCTGGCGAGCGCGACCGAGTCGTCGGTGGGTGGGGCAGTGACGCCGGGACCAACCTCGATGAGATTCGTCTGATGAGTCGGACCAGTGAGGAGAAGTACATCCGGAACGTCGAGACCGATACTGAGCAACGCTACGACCTGCGAAACGACCCGAACGAGCAAGAGAACATCGCCGCGAACGGGATTCCAAACGAACACGTTTCCGCAGTTGAGATCTTCGTTGACGAGATACAGGATACGGCCGGTCGCTCAGAGTCGGTCGAAGTCGGTGACGACATCGAAGAACGACTCAAAAACCTCGGATACAAGGAATGAGTCGGACTGGGAGTTTCGGTCTGGAGGTGTCCAAGGGGTTTGTGGGGAAGATACTGCTCATGCTCGTCGGATTCGCGGGGAGCATCGTCTTCGCGCGCGTTCTCGGGCCGGTTGGCTACGGTGCCTTCCACGTCGTCGTCGCACTAACAAACGTCCTCGACAATCCCATCAGCGGCCTCGGCACTGCATGCAAGAAACGCATCTCCGAACACGGCCAAGACGCTGGAGCCATCCTTACCATCGGCCTTGCCGTGACCGCTGGAATGGGACTTCTCGTCGGCGGTCTCCTACTAGTCGTAGGGCCGCACTTTAACTACTTCGATATCGAGAACGGCCCGCTGTACGTCACCGTCGCGTTCTTCGGCATCATCTTCTTCAAGGTCCTGCAACCGATGGTCGCCGGTCAGGGTCAGTTCGGGACCGCTGTGTTCCTCGACTCCATGCGGTCGTTCTTCACAATTCCGATCCAGTTAGTACTGATCTTCCTCGGATGGGGCATCGCCGGGATGGTCTATGGGCTCACCGCCGCATCCCTGCTGACAGTCCCGATTACACTCTACGTCCTCGGCGTCCGTCCGGCGATGCCCGACCGAGAGGCGATCCGGAGCATTTGGGAGTACGCGAAGTTCTCCGTTCCGAGCAACTTCATCGGCACCGCATACGGGAAGGTTGATATCTTGCTCCTCGGTGCGATTCTCGGATCGGGTGCATCGGGTCAGTACAAAATCGCCATGCAACTCGTCCTTCCCGGTGCGTCCCTCTCAATGGTGATGCGATCGGGGCTGTTTACCGAGGTTAGTTCGCAGTCGAGTCGCGGCGAGGGCATCGCCCAACAGGTCACGAATAACGTCGCGTTCGCATCGGTGCTGGCCATCCCGCTGTTCTTCGGTGCGCTGGCGATGCCGGAGTCCATCGTCGTCACGATCTTTGGGAGTGAGTATCGCGCGGCCGCGCCGCTCCTCGTGGGCCTCGCCGCGTACCAAATCCTCCAGACACAATCGTCCCAGATTTCGTCGGTACTCGAGGGCCTTGACCGGCCGGACCTCAGGATGTACATCGTCGCCGTGACGCTCGTGACGAACGTAGTACTCGGCGTCATTCTCGTCCGTAACCTCGGCACGGCCGGCATCGTCGTCGCTACCATCATCGCCGAGGCTCTAAAGTTCTCGTGGATGACGTACCTCGCGCGTCAGCACGTGAAGTACGAAATTTTCCCGACCCCCGTTCGATACCAGTTCGTCGCCGCTATCGGGATGTTCGTGATAGTAGAACTCCTCCACCGGTGGTGGGGCGTGAGGTCGTGGTTCGACCTCCTAGCTATCGTCGGTGCTGGGGCCGCCATCTACGCTGTGGTATTGATATTGCTCTCTGAGATCTTCATGCACACCGCTAAAAGCATTCTTGCTGACGCTCGAGAGCAGTATCGGTAATCAAGAACCATGGTCCAAATTTGAACGATTTTCCGGCTTTCTTCTAACTGCAGGTGCCCGTATTTTCAGTAACTAAATGTAGCCAAGGTCGCGGAGTTGCTCTTCTGGGATGTCGATATCTTCTTCGTCGACAGTCGCATCATCGACATGGTTTTCGACCCATTCTTTCACGTCGAAGACACTTTCCGGCCGCGTGTCTAGTGTGGTAGAAGAGAACGCACGCCAAGAGTGACTGCCAATGTCTTGGTCCCGCTTTCGAGACACCCAAGGAGTATCTATTCCGTGATCGCTGATTATAAGCAGTTCGTCCTCCGAAGACATCGCTGATCGGATTTCACTGACTCGCTCCGCAGTCCACTGGTACGTGTCGTAGTAGCGCTTTTGATTGTTCCGATAGACGTGTCCAGTGGCATCGATTACGTGGATGTGTGTCGCTACGAGGTTCAAATCATGGTTGAGCATCTCGCGACACCACCCGAACTGCTCGGCGGCGATTCCGCGGATTTCGCGGTCGAATTCCTGCATCGACATGTCGTTCTGGTTCGCTTCTCTGAATATGTCCCATGCGCGCTGAAGTTCCTCTCCGCGGTGGACGCCTGGCCAGTTGTGAACGACTCGCCCCGGCCCGTTTAAGAAAGTTGGGGCATCAACTTCCTCCAATTCCCAGTCTGCACCGGTAACTCTTTCAGCTGCCTCCCCCAAGGCAGCACGGTGCTTACCCGGAAGCCAGCCCACAAATCGGGACGCAAAGTTTACCACGGGATTGTCCCACTGACTAGTTCGCTCCTTTGTTATCCCATGTTTTGAAGGGTGGTATCCCGTCGCAATTGTGGGCCACACTTCGATTGTATGGGGTTTCTCGTACATATATGAAAAGGTTTCACACTCCCCATAGGTGGATAGTTGGAATTCGTCCGTTCCGGATCGCTCTACATGAGCGGGATCAAGCGCGTCAAGAGCGAGCACAACGAGGGTCATCTGCTCGTACTATGCCACTACCCGCTTTAATAACGACGGATTTGGATTTCTTCTGCGACCGAAACTCACTCATCGAGTGCTTCAAGAATTCTCATAGTATCGTACGCGTCCTCTAGAGGGACTGGTGGTTCCCCTTGACCTTGAATTGCGTCTACGAACTGATCAATCACCACGTAGTGGCCATTACTGTGCTCACCGCGTTCGTCGCCCTGTTTCCGATACCACTCGCGTTCAAGATAGCTAAACGCGTTCTTACCAACATTAAATACGTGTTGCCCCGCAGCATCAAGACTGTCGATAACGAGTGAACCGGCCGAGAATCCCGACTTAGTCGTGTAATCGAACGTCCCTTTTTTCATGAAATCGACGCGAAGCTCACCATCTGTTCCGTGAACGTGTAGCTGATCCTGCGAGACTGAATTAGTGATTATTTTTATAGTTATTAAACGGCCTTCAGTATCTTGTGCCTCGATGGAGACCCCGTCGAATTCTATCGGTTCGCCATAGTCTGCAAAATTTTGTTTCGAGACGCAGACAATCTCGTCCAATCGCCCTACGAATTCGAGGGGGACGTACGCTTGATGGGGACTCCCCTCGCCGAGTTCTCCACCCGGAAGCTCATATACCCAGTCACCGCGGGGTGTTTCCAGGAGGTACTCGTCCTTTGAGAACAACATTGTCGCCGACACAACGTCTCCGATTTCATCGTTTTTCACGCGATTGAGTGCTTCCTGAACAAACGGAAGGAATAGTTTATTGTGGACGACCGAAACGAGAGTGTCAGTTTCGTCGACGATGTCAATTAGTTTCTGGACCTCCTTGCTATTCATTGCCGCCGGTTTCTCGATAAGAGCTGGGATTCCTGCTTCGAGAACCACTTCCGCGATTGCCACGTGAGTCTGTGGAGGTGTACAGATGTGGACGGAATCGAGATCCTCCTCAGCCAACATCTGCTCGAGGTCGGTGTACGCAGTTGCCCCGGTTTCGCGTGCTACCGAACGAACTCGGTCTTCGTCTAAGTCACAGACTGCAGCTAGTGTCGTACGAGGGTTTATTTCGATAGCTGGGACGTGTTGGTTCGGTCCTGCGTTCCCACAACCAATAATAGCTGTCGCAATCTGGCTCATGGCCGAGAATCTTCGCGAAGATAATAAATGCCTGCGGTTTTCTCTCGACGATTCGTCAAAGACAAGAGTTCTGCCTCGGTCAGAAGCGTGTTGTCGAAACGAATACGCTTTAACCCGTCGAACCGCTATTATCGGCTACCGTACGAACAAATGCATGCTATATTCGATAAAGTTACGGTGGTCGTTCCTACCGCTCGAGCGAACATCGTCACCCCCGAAACCATCCCATCAGACGCGGAGGTCGTCGTTCGCCGGGACGACGGACTCAACGCCGCTAGAAACGCCGGCGTCGAAGAGGCGAGTAATGATTGGATAGTTATCGCCGACGACGACATCGAATTTCCGACTGAGACGGTCGCAGGGACGATTGAGCGAATGAACGACCGGACGCTCGCAGGTCTCGCCGATTTTCCACCGTTACGGTGGATTATCGGACGGTTGATGATATTCCATCGGGACCTCTGGCGAACCGTAGGTGGATTCGACGAGAGCAGACATCATGGTGGAGACACGGATTTCGCCATCCGTGTCGAGAAGGTTGGCGGGCAGGTACTCCAACTCGACCGGGAGTCGGTCCCTCACTACGACGAGGACACGGGCAAGGGGATGGACGAGTTCGAGCATTTAGAGTGGATGGTGTATCTTGTCCGGCGGCATCCAACGACGTTCGGACCGGTAGCGGCCCGTATCCTTGGCAGGAAAGTCCTGAAGATACTTAAGAGTTAGGAAATCGACCGGTGTTCAGGCGTATCCAAGATCTTCGAGTCGCTTCTGAGTCATCTCGTCCACGTCGCCCATCCCATCACTTTCGTCGCGCACGCCCCGGTCCTCAATGGACTCGAAGGTCGATTCGACCCAGTCACTGGCGTCGGCGTCGTCGATCCTCGTCGCCGCTTTCGAGTCGCAGACGAGAACTGACACGGTCTCATCTCGCCAGGTCATATCTTTGCGGACGAAGCTACCCTCATCGCGGTAAACTGCTCTGGCGTCACCGTTGAACCGCCAGAGATCGTCGCAGTACTTGCTCGCACGCTCCTCCATCGGTTCTTCGAGACCATGCGAGGAAGCGACGACTGGCCCGTCCGGAACGAAGGCCGCCTCGTCCCAATCGTCGTCCAATAGCGAGTGGACCGCCTCGGGGAACTGCGTAAGTGACGCCGGCTCAGAGACGCATTCGCTGTCTCGCTGGCCGGGGGCACGGACCACCAGTGGTACGTGAAGGAGAGTCTCGTGGATGCCCGCACCGTGAGCGGCGACCCGCGCTCCGGGCCTGATTCGACTTGGTTCACCGAATCCCTCACCGTGATCAGCGGTGATGACAACCAGCGTATCTTCGAGGACGCCGCGCTCGTCTAGGACTTTCATCACATGACCGATCTGATTATCCATTTGGTGAATTGTTCCGTCGTAGAGACCTTCGAGGGCCTTGCGTTGCCACCACGGTCGCCGACCGCCATTGAATTCCCAGACTTGGTCTTTCATCTCCTCTTGCAGGTCGCGTAACTTCTCGCCGCCCCAGCCATCGTGGCCGGTGTCAGGTTCGTAGGGGAGGTGGCCGTCCATGAAGTTGATGCAGGCCGCCCACGGACCGTCGCGCTCGGCTTCCCAGTCCAGGAAGAGATCGGCATACACCTCCGAGGGCGTGCTCGCGGTCAGCGTGTCTGGGAGGTACCGCGGGTAGTCCCACGCGAGTTTCGTGACGACGCCGTTGACCAGCGACTGCAACGGCGCGTCGCTTGCGAGACAGTGCCGGAGATACGCGAGATACTGCCCCTGTCCCTCGGTCAGCACGAAGTTGCTCGGATCCACCGCGTCGGGATACGGTAGATTCCGGGCGCCCTCCACGGTGTCGAAGGCGTCCTTCAGCCCGACGTCCATATCCGTGATCCAGGTGTTCTCGGAGAAGACGCCCGTCTCGTAGCCGTGGTCGTCCCGCAACTCCTCGAAGATCGTGTGCCCTTTACGAAGCGAGTGTTTCGCGCGCGTGACGCCGTGTTCCTCGACGTGAAGCCCGGTAAACATGCTAGTATGACTCGGAAGACTCCACGTCCCGGGTGATCGAGCCTGCTCGTAGACCGTCGCTTCCTCTGCGAACGTTTCAAGAAATGGTGTAGTTTCGTGTTCGTGTCCGTAGAGGCTCGTGTTGCTCGCCCGGACACTATCAAGAACTATTAGAAGGACATTGGGATTCATTAGTGTGGACCTTGTGCTTTGGATGTATAACTTCGCCGCTTTCCGCTCATTTCGATTTGTACCGCCTCTCTAATTTGTCTATAATAGCCGGCCACTCTGCGATTTGCGTATCGTCAGTATCAGTGTTCCGGACTTTAATGACTGCTTCGGCCACGGTCATAGCATCGACTTCGTGGATGTCAATAACTCCAGAAGTGGACGTCCAGTCGTCGAGCGCACTCCCGGTCCGGACGACGCAAGGCGTCCCGCTGGCCAGCGCCTCGGCCACCGTCATGCCGTACGCCTCGAACTCCGAGAGCAGGAGATAGGCCGCCGCGCCGGCGTAGAGGCCCGGCAGGCGCTCGTCGTCAACGTAGCCCAGGAACTCCACGCGCTCGCTGACCCCGACCTCGCGGGCGACGCGCTCCAACTCCGACCGGTAGTCGCCCGACCCGGCGACCACCAGGTCGTATTCCGGGAGTTCGGGGAGGGCGCGAATCGCGTGCTGGACGCCCTTGTACGCCTCCAGTCGACCGACGCAGAGCAGATAGGGGCGCTCTCGCTCCTCTGGCATCGCGTCCGCGAATCGCTCGACGTCGAGGCCGTTCGGTATCACGGTGGCGTCCACACCGAAGTCCGCCCGCAACTGCTCGCGCTCCCACTCGCTGACTGCGACGAGGTCGTCGGCGCGTCGGAGCGCCCACCCGCCGAGCGGTCGGTAGAGCGAGAGCAGTCGGTCCCGGAGGTCGCTCGCGCTCCCGCCGTGGTAGTGAGGAGTCACGACGAACCGGACGTCGTCGGCTCCCCGGCGGAACCCGAATGTTTCTGTCACCCCGAGCGCTGCGAAGAACGCGGGCAGCGAGTGGTAGTTGTGGGCGTGAACGACGTCGGGGTCGGTCCGCCGGACCGCGGGCGCGATGCCGGGCGCGACGTGAAACGCGCCGCCGGGCGCGAACCCGGGAAACCGACGGACTCGAACGCCGTCACGCGTCTCGCGGCGAGGGAGCCCGTCAGCGGCGTCGGCAGTGAACACCGTTACGTCATGGCCGCGGGCGACGAGTCGTCGACTGATCTCCGCGACGTGGGTCTCGACGCCGCCTGTGTGAGGCGGATACCGCGGCGCGACTTGAAGAATGTTCATCGACGCCTCCTCACTCGAACGCTTCCCGTAGCTCCTCGTCGACTTCCCACGTGCCGTCGCCCTTCCCGCGGAGGAGTTCAACCGCGGCGTGCAGGAGCGACACCTGCGAGTCGAAGACGGCGTAGACGGCCTGGAGCGGGCCGAGAAGGTCCTTTTGACCCAGCCAGACAAAGGCAGCCAGCGCGGCCGGGACCGCCAGACCGGCTGCACCCGCGACCGAGACGCCGGCCGCCGTGAGCGCGAGCACGTCGAGCGCCACCAGCCACGGCGAGACGACCATGAACCACCAGTTGAACGGCAGGACGACCTTCCCGTACTTGCCGTACCTGCCGAGCGCGTCGCGGTGCTGGGCGAGCAGCCGGATGAGCCCCATCCCGCGACGGTCCTTCTGGAGTCGTCGCTTGCCGAAGCCCGAGTGAGACGCCTCCTTGTACCGGATCGCGGGGTCGAACAGCACGCGACCACCCCCTCGGCGAATCTTCAGCGCGAGTTCGGTGTCGTCGGCAAGCGAGTTCGGGTCGATGGGGACGATGGCGTCGTTCTCGAATGCCGAGAACGGGCCGTGGAAGATGAGCGTCGAGTCGAGGTGCGACTCCAGCGTCTGGATGTGGGCCTGCACTCCGCGGTAGCCGGCCTCCACCTCGCTCCCCCCGAGAACTTCGGCGTTCTGTCCCGTGACGGCCGCCACGTCGGGGTCGGCGAGGTTGGCGGCGGCCTCCTGAAGCGCGTCGTCGGCGACGTAGGAGTCGCAGTCGGTCTTGACGACCATCTCGTTCTCTGCGGCGGCGTACGCGTCGTTGAGTGCGGGTGCGAGCCCCCGCCGCTCCTGCTCGCGGATCAGGTTCAGGTCGGGGTGCTCGCGGTCGGCGAAGTAGTCTTCGATGATCTCGGGCGTCTCGTCGTCGCTGGAGTCGACGACGACCAGTTCCACCTTCTCCATCGGATAGTCGAGCGAGACGACGTCATCGAGCTTCTTCTCGATGATGCCCGACTCGTTGTACGTCGGGAGCACGATGCTGACCGTCGGTTCGGCCTCGCGCTTCTCGGCGGAGGACCCGCCCGGCCGGATTAGCGCGTAGAGGGTCAAAAACGCGAGGTAGGGGAGCGCCGTGGCGGCGACCAGCGCCCCGGCAGCGGCGACGAGAGCGTTCATAAGACCGGATATGGAATCGGGCTATAACATACTGTTGGTCGCTCGTCGGGACGGCATAGCGAAAAATGGGATTCGGACGGGACGTGAGAGGAAGGCCCGTCGTATTAGACCGTGACGGCGTTCTCTTGCGAGAGCGACTGCGGGACGTTCGCGCGGTAGATGGTCACTGCGCCGTACTGAGTGGTCAGTTTGAGTTCGACCTCTTGACCTTCGGAGAGACGGGAATTAGCAATCGCGGTGGTATTCATCGCGATCTTGAAGCGGTCGTCCTGCTCGTCAAGGACCGGGACGGAGTCGTCGGGGTCCTTGATTGCAGAGACGTTGAAGTAGTCATACGAACCAAGGTCGGAGTCGGTGATACTGCCACCTTTGTCACCTGGTTGTTGTACCGCGTAGCCTTCTTTAGTATCTGTGTTTGCCTCCGTCAGCGTGGTGGCGCGGTTCGGACCGATCCACTCGATCGTCGCGGTCGAGAGATTGATGTCATCGGAACCGGACCCGCGCATCACCGTGAGGTTGATGTAGTCGACCTCCTCGTTGGCGACGTGTCCGAACCCGCTGACGACCTGCACGCGGTTCGAGACCTGCGCACTGCTCTCCTGACCGGTCTGTTCACTCTTCGTCTGGAGGAACCCGGCCGTGTTGATGAGCACGCCCGCCGCGATCGCCGCGACCAGCACCATCGCGATGAACACGATGAGCGTACCGATACCCACCTGACCGCGGTCGTTGACCGCGCCCTCGATTCTGTCTGTTGCCGCTGAGAGATATTTTCCTATCATCCTTCGTACCGTATTGCGTTCGGGAACTTTCCCACTGGTGACGTACCACCACCAATATATATAGTATTCGTCCGTTTTCACGCCTGATAATCGGGGGGCGTAACGGGGTTGACTGCCGCCTAGAGCCCCCGACGCGAAAGAGCTGTCCGAGAGAGTCGGGAAACGACCGGTTGGAAAGCCTTTTGCGCTCGTGGTGACCACGCACTCCTAATGGCCGACCGCGAGGACGTCTGCGTGCTCATCCCGACGCTGAACGAGGCCGAGACGATCGGCGACGTGATCGACGGGTTCACGAGTCGCGGATTCGAGAACGTCCTCGTCGTCGACGGGAACTCGACCGACGGGACGACGGACGAGGCCCGCGAGCACAGCGCGCGCGTGATGCAGCAGTCCGGCACCGGGAAGGGACAGGCGATCCGAGAGGCGGTCCGGCACATCGACGCCGAGTACGTGCTGATGCTCGACGGCGACGGGACCTACCGACCTGAGGACGCCGACGTGATGCTCGAACCGCTCCTGGAGGGGCGGTACGAACACGTCATCGGCAACCGCTTCGCGGACATGGAGGACGGTGCGATGAGCCGACTCAACCGATTCGGCAACGGGATGTTCAACCGGGTGTTCCGCCACATCCACGGCGAGAACTTCGAGGACATCCTGAGCGGCTACCGGGCGTTCACCCGCGAATCGATGGAGAATTTCTACCTCGACGCCGACGGATTCGGGGTCGAGACGGAGATGGCGGTCGAGTGCGTCAAGCACGACGTGGCCACGACGGTCGTCCCCATCCGGTACGAGGCCCGGCCCAACGGGTCGGACACCAACCTCCACCCGATCCGGGACGGCGGAGTCATCCTGCTCACGCTCTACCAGCTGGCAAAGACGAGCAACCCGCTGTTCTACTTCGGAAGCGTCGGCGTGCTGAGCGGGCTGTTCGGGGTCGCCGTGGCGGCCTACGTCGGATACGAGTGGTTCGTGAAAGTCCCCCGCGAGAGCCACGAAGTGCTGGCGATCGTCGCGGCGTTCGGCATCCTGTTCGGGGTGCAACTGGTGATGTTCGGGGTCCTCTCGGACCTCATCGTGACGCTGCACCGCGAGCAGATGCGGCGGCTGGACTGACGGCTCATCTCTCGGCCACGTTATCTGTCTCAACTGAAAATCGACGGTAGCGTTATTCCGCTCCCTGGAGTAGGTGGCCTGTCATGCCAGAGGGCCACAACCTCGCCGACTACGACGAACTGCGCGAATCGTTCTCGTGGGACGACATCTACGCCGAGGCCGACTGGGACGCGCCCAACGAACTCAACGTCGGCCACGAGGTCTGCGACCGTCACGCGGAGGGCGGCGATGCAATCGCACTTCGACAGGTGAGCGAGGACGGCGACCTCACGGAGACGACGTTCCAGGAACTGGCCGACCTGTCCGGGCGGTTCGCCAACGCGCTCGAGGACCTGGGCGTCGACCGCGGGGACCGCGTGTTCTCGTACATGCCCCGCGTCCCGGAGCACTACGTGGCGCTGGTCGGAACGCTCAAGCGCGGCGCGGTGTTCGGCGGCGTCAACGAGCGGTTCGGTCCGGACGGCATCTCCTACCGCCTCGACGACTGCGACGCGTCGGTCGTCGTGACGACGAGCGACAACCGCGACACGGTCGACGACGCGCTCGACGACGCCCCGTCGGTCGAGCACGTGATTACGGTGGACCGGGGCGAGGCTGGGAGCGATGGGGAAGTGGCGTCCGACGACGTCCACTTCGCCGACGCGCTCGACGACGCGAGTCCGGAGTACGACGCGGTCCGAACCGGCGGGGAGGACGACGCGCTGCTCTATTACACCAGCGGGACGACCGGCCCGGCGAAGGGCGTGCTCCACAAGCAGCGGTGGGTCGCCGGCGTCGCGGCCACCCAGCGGTACGCGGTGGACCTCCAGCCCGGCGACCTCTACTGGTCGACCGCGGACCTCGGGTGGCTCACGGGGCCCATCAACACCCTCGGCGCGTGGTTCTGGGGCGCGTCGCTGTTCACCTACGAGGGCGAGTTCGACGCCGAGTCGTGGGCCGAACTGCTGGACGAGTACCCGATTTCGGTTCTATTCAGCGTCCCGACGGCGTACCGGATGCTCAGGGAGAACGACGACGTGCTGGCGGACGCGGACCTCGACCTCCGCCACGCGCTCTCCATCGGCGAGCCGCTCTCGGGCGGCGTGGTCGACTGGGGCGAGCAGACCCTCGGCGTCACCATCCACGACACCTACGGCCAGACCGAGACCGGGAACATGATCATCAACAACTACCCGACGATGGAGCTCCGACCGGGCAGCATGGGCAAGCCGCTGCCGGGCGTCGAGGCCGAGGTCGTGGACCCCGAGACCGGCGAGCCGATGGAACCGGGCGAGACGGGCGAGATCGCCCAGCGCGGCGACTACCCCTGCTTCTTCGCCGAGTACTGGGAAGAGCCCGAGAAGACCGCGGCGTGTTTCGTGGACGGACCCGAGGGTGAGTGGTACCTTTCGGGCGACCTGGCCAGGAAGGACGAGGACGGCTACTTCTGGTTCGAGGGCCGGGCCGACGACGTCATCATCTCGTCGGGCTACCGCATCGGCCCGTTCGAGGTCGAGAGCTCGCTCGGCGAACACTCGGCGGTCGCCGAGGCGGCGGTGGTCCCCAAGCCCGACCGCGAGCGCGGCAACATCGTGAAAGCCTACGTCGTCCCGAGCGAGGGCGCCGAGCCGTCCGACGACCTCGCGGAGGAGATCAGGACCCACGTCCGCGACGAGCTCTCGGCCCACGAGTACCCCCGCGAGATCGAGTTCGTCGACGACCTCCCCAAGACGGTCACGGGGAAGATCCGCCGGACGGAGTTGCAGGACGAGGCCGAACAGGAAGCTGACGTCGAGCGGGAGTAGCCGGCCGCGACCGACTACTCGCCGTCGGGTCGCACCTGTCCTCAGTCGTCGGGGTCGAGCGCGTCTTCCAGCGCGTCCCCGAACACGTTGAACGCGAGCACCGTCGCGGTGAGCAGCACCGCCGGCGGCGCGGTGACCCACCACGCCGGGGAGATGCCGAAGTCCTTGATACCCATGGCGATGGTCTGGCCCCACGAGAGGACCGCCGGGTCGCCTAACCCGAGGAACGACAGCGCGGCCTCGGTGAGGATCAGCATCGGCACCTGGAGGGTCGCGTTCGTGAGCACGGGCCCGGCGACGTTCGGCAGCAGGTGCCGGCGGGCGATGGTCCGCTCGCCCGCACCGATGGTCTTCGCGGCCCGCACGTACTGGGCCTCGCGGAGTTCGAGCGCCTCGTTGCGGACGAGTCGGGCGAGCCCGCCCCAGCTCACCAGCCCGAACACGACGACCATCAGGAACAGTCGGTGGTCGGTGACCCAGGGCCGGAGGACGAGGTAGATGAGGAACGCCGGGAGGGTCTGGAAGAGCTCCGCGATCCGCATCAGCACCGCATCGACGCGGCCGCCGGCGTACGCGGCAACGAATCCGACGGCGACGCCCGTCGGCACCAGCAGCGTCGCCGAGACCAGCGCGACCTGGAGCGTCGACCGCGCCCCGAGGATCGCGTACGGGACGACGCCTTTCCCGGTGGAGGTCGTCCCGAGCGGGTACTGCCAGGTGCCGTGACACCGGCCGTCCGCGACCCGACCCACGCACGACGTGACGTGGATGGTGTCGACCGAGAGCCAGACCGGGGGCTGGTAGGCGTGGAGGATGCTGAGCTTCGGCGGCGACACGACGAGCGGACCGAGCAGTCCGACGGCGAAGAACGCGAGCAGGTAACAGAGGCTCGCGACCCCGAGCCGGTTCGTCCGGAAGCGAGACCAGTAGCGCGCGGCGGTTCGGCGGTTCCGAGCTACCGGGATCGCGACGAAGGCGAGCAGCGCGATCAGCGACGCGCCGGTCAGCCAGTCGAGCCACGAGAACGTCGCGACCAGCGGCAGTCGACCCGGACCGAAGCGGTCCGCGAGGTAGGCGACCGCGAGCAGTCCGACCCCGACGACGAACGCTCGGACGTGCCAGCCGATTCGTCCGCCGTCGGGGTCCACGCGCTCCCAGTCGAGGGTCTCGAATCGCTCGTTCCGCGACGGGGGACCAGAGCTCATGTATCGAACTACTCCGAAAAGATTGTCGGATAAGTATAAATATTTATATTACATCATCGCCCATCTCGGTCCACCTAAGTCACCGATGCTCGTTCTGCCCTCCCGCCCGAAGGCCGACGGAGACTGGTCTCGGTCGTCGCGGACCGGAACCCCATCGTCCGGTCCCGACTACCCGAACGGAATCCAAATCGCTCCGCTCGCCGCCGTCGTTGCCGAACGGAGGTTCCAGGCGTGAGCCGGCGCTCGTTCGTGCTCCGGCGGCTCGCCGGGATGGTCGTCACCGTCTGGGTCGTCCTCACGATCGGGTTCGCGTTCGTCACGTCGGTCGCGGATCCCCAGCGGTACCGCGTCAGCAACGCGGCCGCGATGAGCGGCGGGAACGCGACGGAGGCGGTGAACGCCTACCTCGCGGCCACGAACCAGAACGTTCCCATCACGCGGCGGTACGTCGACTGGCTGTCGGGGCTCCTGCGGCTCGACCTCGGCTGGTCGTTCAGCTACGAGGCGCCGGTCTGGTCGGTGCTGGTCGACCACGTCGAGTTCACGCTCGCGTACTTCGTGCCGGCGCTCGCGTTCGCGGTGGTCGCGGGCACCGCGGTTCGGATGTACACGGTCGCGACCGAGAGCAGTAGTTTCGGCCGGCTGACGGACGGCCTCTCGTACATCGGCGTGAGCATTCCGATATTCCTGTTCGCGTACCTGCTGAAGTGGTGGGTGCTCCCGTACTACTTCGTGGCGACGGGCGACGAGATAACCTACTTCTCCTCGCGGAGCCCCCTCGCCCCGGCCAACCTCCAGGCGGCGGTCTACCCGGCCGCGGTGATGGGGCTGTACCTGTTCGGCATCCAGCTGCGCCACGCCGGGACCGAACTCGGCGAGTACGCGTCGGCCCAGTTCGTCAAGACCGCCCGCGGGAAGGGGGCCGGCGTCTGGCGGGTCGGTCGGCACATCGTGCGGAACACGGTCGTCTCGCTGCTGTCGCTGTTCTTCGTCGACCTGCTCGGGATGGTGCTGGTCGCGATCGTGGTCGTCGAGGCGGTCGCGGGCGTCCCGGGCCTCGGGACGCTGACGCTCGGGGCGATGCAGGGCGGCCACGACCTGCCGCTGATGCTCGGGGTCTCGCTCCTGCCGGTGGTGCTCGGGGTCGTCGCCAATTTCGCGCAGGACATCGGGTACGCCCTGCTCTATCCTCACGTCGACGTCGAGGAGTGAACGGGCGGAAGACGATGTGAGAGCGGAGTCCCTTCAGACGACGCCACGGGCCAGCGACCCGAGCGCCGACAGGCCCACCGGAATCCCGACGCTCAGGTAGAGCAGCCGACCCATCCCGAGGTAGGCCCCGAGTCCGCCGGCCGAGGCCACGAGGCCGGCGAAGACCGCCCAGGCGAGCAGTCCGAACCCGACCCCGGCCAGCAGGCCGCGCTTCAGGTCCCTCGAGGCGAGTCCGACCAGCGCCCCGCCCAGCAGGAAGCCGTACCAGTGGACCCACGCCGCCGCGAGGCCCGCGGCGGCACCGGCCGCAAGCGCGGCCCACCTGGCTCTGGTGTCGGTCCGTATCTCGGCCAGCGCTGTCCGCACCGCGCCGCGGTCTGCGCCGGACGGGTCGCCGTCGTCCTCGGTCGGTTCTCCGTCGCCGGTGGAGTCGTCGCGAGGGGGGACGGTCCCCTCCGAGACGTCGCTCATCGGTCGCCCTCCGGCTCGAAGGTGATGGCGGTGTCGCCGGCGAGGTCGCGGCTCATGGACTTGTACTTCCCGTCGGCCCAGAGCCGGAGCTGGTCGTCGTAGTGGTCGGAGAAGTACTCCCCGGAGTTGCCGCCCGGCAGGACGCAGACCGACTGTTCGCGCTCGGCCACGGGGCAGACCATCCGCCAGCTGCTGCCGACCGCCGACTCCTTGCGGTAGTTGTTCAGGGTGTAGGCCGACCCGTCGGTCGGGTACGCCGGGTAGTTGAGGAACGGCTGGCCGAACGGGTGGGTGATGGCCCCGGTGGTGTTGTAGTCGCCGTAGGTCGCGCCGTCTTCGACCTCGTCGAGGGCTGTCCGGAGCGCCCTGGCCATCGCGGCCTCGCGGCCCGCGTCGCCGAACCACCGGCTGTCGTCGGGCAGCGTCGCCAGCACCCAGTCGTTCGGGTAGTACGACTCGTCGAGCCCTGCGGCCTCGAACTCCTCGCCGAACGTCTCTCGGCGGAACTGCTCGAACCACTTCACGAAGACCAGCGCGGCCCGCGAGTCGCGGGTCATCCGGGCATCCCAGTCCCTGAACAGGTCGGCGGCGTCGGCGAGACCCCGGCCCTCGGCCGCGGCGGCCAATTCCTCGCGCAACTGCTCGGCGCGGGCCGATTTGGCGTCGCGCTGGACGCGCCGCATGAACTGCGGATCCATGGGGTTGTCCGACGTCGCTCGCTCGTCGAGCATCTCGTAGAGCCGCTGACCCCGGTAGGGCGTGCTGTAGCGCTCGCCGATGTAATGTTGGGGGTCGTCGGCGATGCGCTGGTTCGCGGTACCGAGGTAGTCGGGGTTGATAACGTGGGGCTTCTCCTCGAACGGGACGAACCCCTCCCACGAGGAGACGCCGAAGGGCTCGAAGCCCCGCCACTCACCCTCGCCCGCCGACCCGTCGAACACCCGGGTGCCCGAGACCTCCTCGCCGCCCACTGTTCGAATCGGAATCTTCCCCGTCACGTAGTAGAGGGTGTTGCCGTCCCGGTCGGCGTACACCACGTTCTGGGTCGGCAGATCCATCTTCCGGGTCGCCGCGAGGAAGTCGTCCATCCCCCTGCTCTTGCTGTAGAGGTGAATCGCTCGCGAGGTGCGAGTCGCCGTGAGTCCGGTCCACGAGACGCCCACCCGCTGGCCCTCGCGTTCGAGCGCCGGGCCGTGGACCGTCTTCCGGACCGTGACCGTTCTGTCGTCGCCGTCGCTGACCCGGATGGTATGCTCCTCGGTGTCGAACTCGCGCCACTCGCCCTCGTACCGGTAGCGGTCGCCCGCATCGTCGGTATCGTAGCGGTAGAAGTCGATGACGTCGGCCCCGGCGTTGGTGAACCCCCAGGCGCCCGCGTGGTTCTCGCCGATGACGACGAACGGGACGCCCGGGAAGGTGACCCCGCGGACGCTCACGTCGTCGGTCCGGAGGTTCATCTCGTACCAGACCGGCGGCGCCATCAGCGAGAGGTGGGGGTCGTTGGCGACGATGGGATTTCCGCTCGCGGTCTGGTTCCCCGAGACGACCCAGCTGTTCGACCCCACGCCCGGCGGGCGCTCGAACTCGCCGACCCAGTCGAGCAGGGCGCCGCCATCGAAGTCGCTCGACGGCGTGACGGTCCGCCGTGAACCGGCGCTGGTACCGGTGGTGGCGGACTCGCTCTCGCTCCTGATGATCGGCGAATCGTGGTCCATCCGGGAGGGGTAGAGCTGGTCCGCAGCGTCGGCGCCGAGCTTCCGGGCGATCCGCTCCCGACGGAGCGTCCAGAAGCTCCCGGTCAGCCCCCACGAGATCTGCTGCTCCATCAGCATCGTGTCGGCGGGGGTCCACGGGTCGGGCTCGTAGTCGAGCAGGCCGAACTCCAGCGGGAGCGCCTCCCGCTTCCGACAGGCGTTGACGCCGTCCGAGAACGCCTCGACCGCCGCCCCGGTCGGAGTGTCGTCGAGCAGTTCGAGGTTCGCGGCCGCGCCGCCCGCGAAGTCCATCTTGACGTGGAACTCGTCGGAGTCGAGCGCGCGCTCGCCGACGACTTCCGAGAGCTGCCCGCGCATCACCCGGCGCTGGAGGTCCATCTGGAACAGTCGGTCGGCGGCCTGAGCGTACCCGACCGCGAAGTAGAGGGCGCGCTCGCCGTCGGCCTCGGCGTGTGCCGTCCCGTAGTCGTCGTATCGCACCTCGGCCGCCCCGTACGGGCTCTCGACCCGCCGGTCCGTCCGGTCGGTCGCGTCCCGCCACGCCGACCCGGAGTAGGGCGCGAACCGGTCGAGATACCCCCGGACCGGCGAGAGCGACCCGCCGACCGCGCCGCCGCCGACGATGGCCGCAACGAGGGCGCGCCGCGTCGTATCGAGGTCCATGCTCGCAGGTGTCGCGGTCCTCACATAAAACGACCGTTCCACGCGGTGTGGGTTGTTCCGCGTTGTTTCCGAACGGCGTCCCCCGGTACCGTCGCGGCGGGTGGGCCGCGGTCAACTCGTTCGAGCGTCCGTCACTTCGGTCGACTCGGACTCGTCGCGGTCGTTCCGGTCGCGCCGGGCCGACCGGCCCAGCGGCCGGGTCGCGATGAGACCGTCCACACCCCGGCGTTCGAGCGCCCAGGCGAGCGGCCTGGTCGCGACGGGCCAGGCGTGGACCGCCATCCCGACTTCGTGGGCGCTCTCGACGAGGTCGGTGAGGAAGCACAGCGACCAGTGAGGGTTGGCGTACTCGACGCCGATGGCCTCCGCGGTGAGGAAGTTGGCGTCCGGCCGCACGCCGAAGTTGAACGCCAGGGGGATCGACTCGTCGAGCATCCGGGTGCGCCAGAGCGGGTCGGGGTGGAGCGACGAGATCACGACCTCGTTCTCGACTCCGTCCAGCAGGGCGAGCAGGTCGGCGACGACGCCGGACCCCTTGATCTCGAGGTTGAGGTCCACCTCCGGCGGAATCACCTCCAGCACCTCGGTAAGGAGTGGGATACCCCAGTCGGAGTCCGCCACCCGGAGGTCGGCGAGTTCCGTCGCCGACAGGTCGGTCACGTCGCCGCGGCCGTCGGTGATCAGTTCCACGTTGTCCCAGTGGCACGCGACGAGTTCGCCGGAGCCACACCGACGCACGTCTAGCTCGACAGCGTCGGCGACCTTCGCGGCCTCGCGCGCGGCCCGGACGGTGTTCTCCGGGTACTCGTCGCCGAACCCTCGGTGGGCGATGACCTGCACGCGCGGCAGTTTGTAGTACGGAAAGAAGGGAGTAGTGGCTAACGTATCCGAAAGACTCACAGGTTTAGAATATGTCCTACCTTTTCGATGACTAAGACATTGTCTGAGAAAGAGGATGAGACAGAGAGCGACACCACTCCTTCTGAGAATGCTTATGACAAGGAACTCCTCATCACGGAGTATACGCAGGCTGGGGAAGAATTCCGGTATCGAGATAGACTCTTACATAATTCGTACTATCTCCTGATTATTGCCTCAGTTGCTATTGTGGGAGTTATCATGAGGGAATTCCGCAGTGGTAATCTCCTGACTACGGGGCTATCTGTGATGATTGGAGGACTCGGGCTTTCGCTAATTGGAACAATAATATTAAATCATTTTATTCAACGACGTTCAGCTGAGTCTCTTCGAACTCGAACTGAACAATATGCAGAAGGAATTCATGACGAGCCAGTCCAACGGCCATTAGGCATCCAATACTGGGTAATTGGGAATAACTCAATAATATCTGGGAAACAGCTTCAAAAGTCTTCAACGTTCTGGGAGGAGTTGAAGAAGTGCCCTCAAGAAGTCTATTCAGCAAAAACCGTTTCCAACGTCACTTTCTGGGGTGGTCTTCTACTATTTGTCGTAGGTGGAGTAACTGTACTAACCGCTATATATGGGTAAGAACGAATCGAAGAAGGGACGCCTACGGCGCTACTCGTACAGCCACTGCTCGTCGACGCGCTCGTAGTCGACCAGTTCGTCCTCGTCGAAGAACAGGTCGATCTCGCGCTCGTTCGCGCCGGGGTCCTCGTGGTCCGAGCCGTGGATGACGTTGCGACCGAGGTCCAGGCCGTAGTCGCCCCGGATGGTGCCTGGGGCGGACTCGGCCGGGTCGGTCTCGCCCATCATCTTGCGGACCTGCCGGGTCGCGTCCTGGCCCTCCCACACCATGGCGAAGACGGGGCCGGACGTGATGAAGTCGACCAGGCCCTCGAAGAACGGCTTGCCCTCGTGCTCGCCGTAGTGCTCCTCGGCGAGGTCCCGGTCGATCTGCGTGAACTTGCCGGCGACCATCTTCAGGCCGCGCTCCTCGAGCCGGGAGACGATCTCGCCGATGAGACCGCGCTGGACGCCGTCGGGCTTGACCATCACGAAGGTGCGCTCGGACTCGCTCATTGCTCGTCCTCCTCGGCGCCGCCTTCCTCGGTCCACTCGAGGTCGCGGGGTTCGCGGCCGAGGTCGGCGTTCTTCTCGCACTTCGCCGAGCAGAAGTGGACGGTGCTCCCGTCGGTGCGGACGAACATCGTCCCGGTGCCGGGCTCGATGTCGTCCCCGCAGAAGTCACACTCTCGGGTCTGGGGCATTGGTTACTGACCTCCGATGGAGTCGGCCTCGCGGGCGGTCTCGCGCAGCTGCAGCACGTCGCCCTCGCGGACGGGGCCGAGGCAGTTCCGCGTGATGATGCGGCCCTGGTTCTCGCCCTCGCGGATGCGGCACTTGACCTGCATGGCCTCGCCGTGCATCCCCGTCTTGCCGACGATCTCGATCACTTCGGCGGGCGTGGAGCCCTCTTCTTCGGTTTCCTCTGCGCTCATGACTCAACCACCTCAGCGGAGTTCCTCGACCTTGTCGGCGATGTCGTCGACGTCGTCTTGCGCTTCGCCGGCGTCGGTGACCGCGGCGGCGGCGCTGCCGACTTCGAGGCCGGCGGCGTGGCCGATGTCGTCCTGGGTCTCGACGAAGACGAAGGGGATGCCCTTCTCGTCTGCCAGCTCGGGGAGGTGCATCACGATCTCCTCGGGCTGGACGTCCTCGGCGATGTAGACGAGGTCGGCGTTGCCGCGCTCGACGGCCTTGGTCGTCTCGTTGGTTCCTTTCTTGACGGTTCCGGTGTCTCGGGCGACCTCAAGCGCCTCGACGGCGCGGTCCTGAAGGTCGGCTGGGACGTCGAAGTTTACGTATACTGGCATAGGTTGTTCACCTCCCTGCGCGTCGGCTCAGGCTCCCCTGCCGGGCGATTCCTGTGCGGCTAGGAGCATCATCAACCGCGCGCAGGTCGTACCCTTGCGTAGTTCGTCCCCCCTTAAAAGCGCTTTCAAATGCGCCGACGGCGTGCGAAACGAACGCAAGGGAGAGCGCGTCACTCGCGGCCGGGCGCGGTCTGCCGGTCGCTCCGTGGGCTCGGTTCCCGGGCAACCGTTCTGCCCTGCCTCCTCTCCGCCACTCCCTGCGAAGGAAAGCCCCTTGTCCGCCTCGCTCGAACCCCCGACCATGACTCTCGCCGAGGTCGCCGCCGCGCTCCGGGAGGAGGCCCGCGCGACCGACGAGCGCCGACTGCTCGTCCTGACCGGCGACCGCGACGCCTGTTACGAGGCGGCCGACCGCGCGCTCGACGCGGCCGAGGTCGACCGCGGCGCGACCACGCTGGTCGGCACCGGGAGCCTCGGGTGCGAGCGCGTCGGCCCGCTTCGGGCCGACCGCCTGCTCGGGACGACCCGCGACTGCGTCGTCTTCGACGCCCACGCCGACTTCCGGCCGAACGCGGTCGGCCGGACCGTCGGGGCGGTCGACGGCGGCGGGCTGTTCGTGCTGCTGGCGCCGCCGCTCGACGAGTGGCCCGACCGTCGGTCCGACTTCGACCGGACGCTCGCGGTGCCGCCCGCCGGCGTCGACGACGTGACCGGGCGCTTCCGGCAGCGATTTGTGGAGACCCTGCGCGCCCACCGCGGGGTCGCGATCTTCGACGCCGATACGGGTCGCGTGGAGCAGGACGGGCTGACCCACCCGGCCCCTCGGCTCGGGACCGCCGGCGATCTGCCGGAACCGCCGGCCGACCGCGTGTTCCCGGTCGCGGCCTACGAGGCCTGTCTCACGGCCGACCAGATGGCGGTCGTCCGGGAACTGGAGGCGCTCCGTGCCGAAGGGAAGGCGACGGAAAACGGCGCGGACGCCGACCCGGACTCGACCGCCGTGGTCGTCGAGGCCGACCGCGGCAGGGGCAAGTCCAGCGCGGCGGGCATCGCGGCCGGCGCGCTCGCCGCCGAGGGCGCCGACGTGCTGGTGACGGCCCCGGAGTACCGGAGCGCTCGCGAGGTGTTCGTCCGGGCCGCGGCGCTGCTGGAGGCGCTCGGCCGCGACGTCGAGACCGACCGCGACCCGCCGCGGGAGGTTCGCGTTCCGGACACCGAGGGAGACGGCGACGGAGGCCGGGTCCGATTCGAGTCCCCCACGGACGCCGCGGACCTGCTCGGCGACTCCGACGCCGGCCTCCGTACCTCGGAGTCGACCCCCCAGTCGGACGCGCCCGACGCGGTCATCGTCGACGAGGCCGCCGCGCTGTCGGTCCGGCTGCTCGAGCGCTTCCTGGCCGCGCCCCGGGTCGCGTTCGCGACGACCGTCCACGGCTACGAGGGCGCCGGTCGGGGATTCTCGGTCCGGTTCCGTGACCGGCTCGACGCGAGCGACCGCGCGGTTGTCGAGGCCCGGCTCGACGACCCCATCCGGTACGCCGGGGGCGACCCGGTGGAGGCGTGGGCGTTCCGCGCGCTCCTGCTTGACGCCCGGCCGGCGGTCGACGAGGTGGTCCGGGACGCGACGCCCGAGTCGGTCGCGTACCGCGACCTCGCGCCCGACGACCTGCTGGCCGACGAGATGTTGCTCCGGGAGGCGTTCGGCCTGCTGGTGCTCGCACACTACCGGACCGAACCCGACGACCTCGCGCGGCTCCTCGACGCGCCGAACCTGACCGCGCGGGCGCTGGTCCGGGAGGACGCTGCGACCGGCCGCGACCGCGTCGTCGCGGTCGCGCTGCTGGCCCGCGAGGGCGACCTCCCCGCGGACGTGCGCGAACACATGTACGAGGGCGGCCGCGTCCGGGGCAACATGCTGCCGGACGTGCTGACCTCCCAGCTCAGGGACGAGGACGCCGGAATCCCCGCCGGGATGCGGGTCGTGCGCATCGCCACCCACCACGCCGTGCGCTCGCGGGGACTCGGCTCCCGACTGCTCGCGGAGATCCGCGAGGAGTTCGAAGACGACCTCGACTGGCTCGGGGTCGGCTACGGCGCGACGCCCGACCTCCTCCGGTTCTGGCGCGCGAACGGCTACCGGACCGTCCAGCTCTCGACCACGCGCAACGACACCAGCGGCGAGTACTCGGCGCTGATGCTCGACCCCCTGAGCCCGTCGGGAAGAGACCTCCGCGACCGCCACGAGCGGTGGTTCGCGTCCCGCGTCGCGTCGATGCTGGCTGACCCCCTGCGCGACGCCGACCCGGACGTGGTGCGGGCGCTCCTGCGGTCGGTGGACGCTCCCGTCGCGCTCGACCTCTCGGACTGGGACTGGCGGACCGTCGCGGCGAGCGCCTACGGACCGGGGCTGTACGACGCCGCGCCCCGGCCGTTCCGACGAATCGCGCTCGAGTACTTCGTCGACCCGCACGACGGGACCGACTCGCCGTCCGGGGAGGAGCCGGCGGACCCAGAGAAGAGCGTGGCGCGAGCGGAGGAGCCGCCGCTGTCGGCCCGCGAGGAGCGCCTGCTGGTCCGGAAGGTGCTGCAGGGCCACCCGTGGCCGCGGGTCGCCGACGAACTCGGCTTCCACTCGGCGGGCCAGTGCATGCGGGCGCTGGGCGACGCCTACGAACCGCTCGTCGACCGGTACGGAACGGAGGCCGCGATGGCCGAGAAGCGGCGGTACGAGGACTGAGAGGGTTCGGTCGGGAAACCGGCAGCGTGGCCGAGAACGGGGAACGGTCCGTCGAACAGACGCCGAGTCCGAGACGAAGTGCGGCGGGAGCGTCAGTCGTCGTCCACAATCCGGACCTCGTCGGGACCGACCGCCACGGTGCAGTCGCAGTACTCGAACGCGACGAGTCCGCCGTCGCGGGGGAGGTCCGCGGACGTCCCGTCGAACAGGCGGTCGAGCGCATCGGGATCGAGGACGCCGTCCAGCGGCGGGAGGTCGAGCGGGTCGGCGCCGCGGACCGACGCGACCGCGCGGACCACCGCGACTGTCGGGGTCTCGTCCCCGACGCGGCGGACGGCGTCCGGGCTCGTGTCGAATAGGGTATCGGTCTCGTCCATATCGATGGTTGTCGTGCGAATCGTGTCAATCGTTTGTTTTCCCGTGTAAACTCTTTAAATGGAGTCGGAGGCGACACATCGATGTATCGGCGCGTCGTACCGCCTCGCGATGGAGTGCGCCGAGACCGACTGCTCGGAGCCCGCGACCGTCAGGCTCCACGTCCCGTGGGGCGAGAACCGCGAGGTCTGCGCGGGCCACGCCCGAGTGCTGGCCCGGCAGGACGGCGTCGTCGCGGACCCGGTCGGCGACAGTGAGGACTGGCCGTGACCGGAATCGGGGTCAGTTCGCTCCCTCGCCAGTCGTCGCCTTCACGACGACGGGATTGATGGGCGCGCCGGTCGCCCGCTCGATGTTGAGCGGCGCGCCGGCGAACAGGAAGTCGTACACGCCGTCGCTCGCGCAGCTCTCGGCCAGGTCCTCGAGCCAGAGCACCTCGTTGAACGGAACGCCCAAGTTCCGGTGGAACGCGCCGTGGAGCGGCACGAGATACTCCTCGCCGTCGATGACCTGGACGTTCTTCTCGACGCTGAGCGTGTCGCCCCCGAGGACCGGGAACTCCATCTCGTGGACCCAGTTCACGAGGTCCTCACTGTAGCAGAGCCCCGGCTCTTCGAGCGGCGCCCACTCGTGCTCGGGGTCGTCGTCGCGGGCGCGGGCCGCCGACCCGGTCCGGATCAGCGGGACGTCCCGCTCGCGGAGCTCTACGCCCTGTTTGTCGGCGGTCTCTCGGAGGTCGGCCAGCGAGATGCACGCGTTGGGTTCGAGCCGGTTCGATTCGCCGCCCTTCGCCCGGCCGACGTCGAGCAGCACCCCGCGGCCAACGATGCCGTGGTCTGCGACCCCCGAGACGTCGGCCTTGCCGAGTCCTCGCGTCTCCTCGACCTGCTGGCCGTCGCAGGACTCGAGCGATTCGTCGAACCGCTTGGTCGCGGCGGTGGTGTCGGCGTCGAACCCGTTGTAGATCCGGTCGCCGTACCACGCGTGGCCCGGCGCGTCGACGTGGGTCGTCCCCTGCGGGTAGAGCCGGTTGAGAAACCGGTCGTCGCTGTACTTGATTCCGCCGGCCGACGGCTCGTGCTCGCCGCGCTCGTACGTCTGCGCGTCGCGGGTGTTGGTCCGGCGCGCGACCGTCCGCGTCGGGAAGATGGGATCCTTCGAGACCTCGCCGGTCATCGAGAGCTGGAGGGTGAACGTCTCCGCGCCGGTCGCTCCCTCCCTCGTAACGGCGGCCAACCCGGCGAGCGCCTGCTCGCCGCCGAGGAAGTTGAACGCCCCCAGTTCGTCGTCCTCACCCCATCGCCCCCAGTTGCGCGGCATGTCCTCGAGCAGCGCTTCGAGGTCGCCCTCCGGTCGGTCGGACTGTGCGAGCGCAGCCGACGGTGTCACGCCGGCGGCCGCGAACGCGGCGAGCGCGCCGGTCCCCCGGAGCACGTCGCGTCGGTCGAGGTCGGTGTCGCACTCGCAGGTCGGGTCGTCGGTGTCATCGGTCATGTGTTTCCCCCGGCATTCCCCCGGGACTCCGTCGCTCCCGGCCGACGGTCCGCCCGGGACGGGAACCCCACCAGGTCGTGCTACGGAATGCCACGCGTATCGACTGCGGCGAGGACCAAGGATGTTTGGATGCTCACGGCCGGAAGCGGTCGCTGGCCTCCGAAGACGATATAACCGCGTCCGCCCATCTCACGACCGGAGCGCGGAGTCCGACCCCGACCAATGTCCATCCTCGTCATCGACAACTACGACTCGTTCGTCTACAACCTCGTCCAGTACGTGGGCGAGTTCGACCCCGAGGTCACGGTCCGGCGCAACGACGCCGTCACCGTGGAGGCGGTCCGGGACCTCGACCCCGACGGCATCGTCGTCTCGCCCGGCCCGGGGACCCCCGCGGAGGCCGGCGTCTCGGTCCCGCTGTTCGCCCGGACCGATTATCCCGTCCTCGGGGTGTGTCTCGGCCACCAGGCGCTCTGCGCGGCCGAGGGCGCGCCGGTCGGCCGCGCCCCGGAGGTGGTCCACGGCAAGTCCTCTCCCGTGGCTCACGACGGGGAGGGCGTCTTCGCGGGGCTGCCCGCGACGTTCGAGGTCGGGCGCTACCACTCCCTGGCGGTCGCCCGCGAGGACGTCCCCGAAAGCCTCGACGTCACCGCGTGGACGACCGGGGAGCAGCGAGAAGACGGAAGCGGCGAGCGGAGCGTCGACCGAGCGGACGACGAGCGAGGCGTCGTCATGGGCGTGCGTCACCGCGAGCGTCCCCACGTCGGCGTCCAGTTCCACCCCGAGAGCGTGCTGACCGACGTCGGCGAGCGGCTGGTCGAGAACTTCTGCGAGCTCTGCGGCGTCCGGTGAGGATGCGACTCCGAACCCGGGCGAAATGCGCGCAGTCTTCATCGAGAACAGTTACGTCGAATCGACCTGCCGGACGTGGTCGACCCACTCGTCGAGCCACTCCCGACCCCGGTACTCCACGGTCCGTCGCTCGGGGTCGTACGCCGCCACCCCGTGGGACTCCAGCTTCGGCAGGTGGGCGTGGTGGAGTTCGACCGCCAGCGACCTGGCCTCGACCGCGTCGTCGGACCGCCCGGCGGCGACGGCGTCAGCGAGGGCCGCGAGCCCGAGCACGTCCTCGTCGGCTTCGCCGAGATGACGGAGCGCCTCCCGCCGGACCGGATCGGCGAGCAGTTCGAAGGCGGCGTCGAGCTTCTCCGACCGCGCCTCGCCGGTGCGAAGGTCCGCGGTCGGTTCGGGGTCCAGCGCGTGCCCCCCGAACGCGGCGTCCTCCGTCGTGGCGGTCCCCGTCTCGGCCGTGGCCTCGGATGGGTTGTCGCGCATTGGTCTGGGGGCTCCTGCCAGACGTTTGGAGTTACCGACGAATAAGGCGACTGCATGCACTGTCAGGGGCGGCCGCACATCCCGAAGACTATGTCGGCGGTCCCCGAACACCGGGACATGTTCCCCGACATCGCGTACATCGACTGGATCGAGGGTCGGCCGGCGGACGCCGCGTACGACCTCGGCTCGTCGGACCTCCGCCGCGCGCCCGCCGAGGCCGGCGAGCTCGTGCCCCCTGCGCTCGCAGAGGCACCGACCCAGGACGCGACGCTGGAGGCTCAGCTCGCGGCGACGTACGGCGTCGACGCCGAGAACGTCCTGGTGACCGCCGGAGCGACCCACGCCAACCTGCTGGCGGCCGTGACCGCGCTCGCGCGAGCCGGGGACGCCGAGACGAACGAGGGCGACGACGAGCCGGTCGCCGCGGACTACCGCGTGCTGGTCGAGAAGCCGGGGTACGAGCCGCTGCTGGCGACGCCCGCGGGGCTGGGCGCGACCGTCGACCGGTTCCGTCGGCCCGCCGAGGACGGCTATCGGCTCGACCCCGAGCGGGTGACCGCGGCCGCGGTCGAGGACACGGTGCTGGTCACTGCGACGAACCGCCACAACCCGAGCGGCAGCCGGGCGAGTCGGGACGACCTCGCCGCGGTCGCTCGCGCCGCGGGCGACCAGGAAGCGACGCTCCTCGTCGACGAGGTGTACGCGCCGTTCGACGCCGAGGCCGGCGACGGTCCCTTCGGCGGACCGACGGCGGCCGGGCTCCCGAACACCGTCGTCACGAACTCGGTGACCAAGTTCCTCGGGTTCGGCGACCTGCGCATCGGGTGGCTGGTCGGCGACGCCGAGTTCGTGGCGCGAGCGCGGTCGCTCGACCGCCACCTCGAACCGGTCGCGGAGCCGAGCCGACGGGTGGCGGGTCGGGCGCTCGCCGACGCCGACCGACTCGCTGCCGGGTCGCGCGAGCGCGTCCGCGAGAATTCGCGGGCACTCGCAGCGTTCGCGGAGGAGCGTTCGGACCTCTCTGGGCGGGTCGAGCCCGGCTGTCCGTACGCGTTCTTGGCCCACGAGTCGGCCGACGGCGACGATGTGGCCGCGGCCGCGTGGGAGAACGGCGTGCTGGTCGTCCCCGGCCGGTTCTTCGACGACCCCGAGCGGTTCCGCATCGCGGCCTGTCGAGACCCGGAGACGACCCGGACGGGCCTCGACCGGCTCGGCGACGTACTGGACTCGCTCGCGGCGTGAGATTTGGGCGACGGCTCTCGACCGTTCTCGACGGGAGCCCTCGCAGCGCCGGCTGTCGCTGTCGGCGCTCCATCCGACCCGAAATATCGAAACCGGTCTTGGCTGACCGATCTATGCGGACTGTGCGAACTGGAGTCCGCCGAACAGGGCCTGAACAAACAGGACGAGCACCGCCATCGTGAGCGCCATGGCCCAGAGCACGTTCGCCATGTTGCCGTCGAGGAACGCCAGGCTGGCGAACGCGAGCACGACGAGACTCCCGGCCGCGACGAGCCCCTTCAGTATCCAGAAGTTCCTGGTGAGCCAGTTCCCCTGCGCGGTGTCCGCACCCTCGGTGCTGTCGACAGCGTCGGACACGTCGGCCATTGAACACGAAGCCGGAAAAGCGCGGTGGTGGTTGGCAGACCGAGTCCGGACCGGCGCGGGGATCGGCGGCGAGCGAGGACGGTCGGGCGGAACTGTCGGGCCCGCGGGGACCGCCGGATGATTTCGGCGACCTCTGCCAAAAGTTAAGACCCACCCACGCAATCGTAGTTCACATGGACGGAACACCGCAGGAAATCACCAGCCTGGTCGGCCGGGAGGTGTACTCCAACAACGGCGTCTTCGTGGGCGAGGTCGAGGACGTGCAGTTGAACGTGGACGGCTGCGTCGTCGCGGGGCTCGCGCTCGGCGAACTCAACCACGAACTGTTCTCGAACGTGGTCGCCGGCCAGAACGGCGTCATCATCCCGTACCGGTGGGTGCGGGCGGTCGGCGACGTCATCCTCGTCAACGACACCATCGAGCGACTCCGACAGCCCGACGGCGAGGGCGAAGAGGAAGTCGCGGTCTGAGCGCCGGGCCCGACTCGCGGCCGGAACCGACACTTCTGACGGATAACGATCCGCTTCGGCGAGCGACGCGTCGGACCGCACTCCGAACGAATAGCGGGTGCGACGGCCGACTAGCTTCCGTTCGACCCCTCGCCGCTCTCGACGCCCATCGCGTCGAACAGCTTGCGCTTGACCGCCTCCTCGGTGAGCGACAGCAGGGTGTCGCGGTTGTCGTCGGTCGTCTCGATGCCGGTGAAGATGCCAAGCGGAATCTCGACGCTGGCCTGCGTCGAGTGGCCCGCGGCCTCGCCGATGTCGGCGAAGGCGTCCTGGAGCACCTTGCCGATGTTCATCCGGATGTCCTTCGAGCGGGCGGCGAGGTAGATGGTCTCCTCGGCGATGCCGAAGACGGCGGTGGTCGTGATGCCCTCCAGGTTCAGCAGGTGGGAGGCCGCCTGGGTCAGGGCGTCGCGATCCCGGATGAACCCCGCGTTGCTCACGAGGTGGCTGCCCTGGACCTCGCGGTTGGTGATCGCCTCCGCGAGCACGTCGAGCGTCTCGGGCGACATCGAGGGCGACTCGACCTGTTCGAGCGTGTCGTGGTTGGCGAACGGGTAGAGGTAGGCCGCGGCGGTCAGGTCCGCGGGGGTGGTGTCGCGCTTGAAGTCGAGCGTCTCGGCCCGGATGCCGTAGAGCAGCGCGGTGGCGACCTCCTCGCTGACGTTGAGGTCGAACTCCTGGATGTACTTCGTCAGGATGGTCGAGGTCGAGCTCACGCTCGGCCGGATGTCGACGAACTCGGCCTCGTACTCCTCGTCGGGCTCGAAGTGGTCGATGAAGATGTCGACCGGCCGGTCGAACGTCGCCTCGGTCGCCTTGGCGTGGTCGACCAGCGCGATGGTGTCGTAGGAGTCGACGTCGGCGTCGGCGTAGGGGAGCAGTTCGATGCCGAGCAGATTGACGAACGCCCGGTTCTCCTGGTGGCCGATGTCGCCGATGTAGAGGATGTCGGCATCGACGCCGAGGGTGTCGGCGATGGCCTGGAGCGCGACCGCGCTGGCGATGGAGTCGGGGTCGGGGTTGTCGTGGGTGACGATGGCGAGCGCGTCGTCGGTCGCCTCGATGACCTCCGAGAGCTGCTGGGCCTTGTACTCGAGTTCGCCGGTCTCCAGCGCGCGCAGGGCGGAGTCGGCGATGACCTCCGAGGGGTTGATGACCACGTCTGCGCCGAGTTCGGTGAGCTCGTCCTCCGAGACGGGGTCGCTCGCGCGCACGACGACGAACTGCTCGCCCCCGTTCTCGCGGATGTTCCGGACCGCCTCCTTGTTCGCCTCGACGTCCGAGGACATGATGAGGACGACCTCGTTGTCCGCGATTGTCTCGTAGAGGTCCTCCTCGCGGATGTCGGCGGTCTGGGCGTTGAGGTCCTGGTCGCGCAGGGCTTCGACCCGGTCGGCGTCCCGGTCGATGATGAGAACGTCCTTGCCCTGGTCCACCAGTTCCTCGGCGACCGCGTGCCCGACGCTCCCGCAGCCCAGGATGGCGTAGTCGGACATCGAGGAGATGGTAATCCCGGCGCTCATTGATACTGTGGCGTAGCTTCGGACCACACTTAACGTTCCCGAAGCAGACCTTCGACCCAGATTCCGGGGATCGAGGCGCGCGTTCGAAGGCGAGCCGTCTGTCGGTTTCGCCCCGGAATCGAAAGGGGTAACAGTCCGCGGAAACGGAAACGTATTTACGTCCCACCCGGTAATTTCGGGATGCGTTGGGCCGGTAGCTCAGTTAGGGAGAGCGTCTGACTCTTAATCAGACGGTCAGGGGTTCAAATCCCTTCCGGCCCGTACTACGACCATCTGCTGCCCTCACGAACTGCGAGCCGTCGGCTCGCAGTTCCGTCGCTTGCGGTGAATCGCTGCGCTCGGGTTCTCCGAACCGCTCGCCTGCGAATGCTAGCCTCGGCAGAGGATTCGAGTAGTCAATCAGCAATAACCATCTCACCGTGGTTCGTTCCACGTCAGCACGTACCGCTCTAAGGCATCCACTGATTCCTCGACGGACAGTTCCTCGGTGGCCAGCGATAAATCCGGAGATTCCGGCGTTTCGAACTTCGCGTGCATGGCCCGGACGCCGGACTCATCGATGGAGTCCTCGCGGTCACGGTTTCGCTCCAGTGCCGTTTTCAGACTCGCCGTGAGCACGACGAGATGGGTCTCGGGGAGCGCCCGGAACCGGTCCTGCCACTGCCGGCTGTAGAAGGTGCCGTCGAGAATCCAGTCGGTCTCGTGGTCCGCTTCTGTCACGCGCTCGTACATCTGGGGGTACGTGTTCCGCGAGAAGTCGTCGGAGTGGAGCAGTCGGAACTCGCGGCCGCGTTCGACCAGCCTGTCCCGCAGTCGCTCGGCAACGGTGGTCTTGCCGACCCCCGGCGGTCCGCAGAGGACGAGCTTCACGTCGGGACAGTGGCCCGACCGCGTGAAAAGCGTTCAATCGAGCGTTTTCTCCATCTCGACGTGGGGGATGCCGGCCTCCTCGAACACGTCGCTGGTCGTCTCGTAGCCCAGCGACCGGTAGAACCCCTCGACCGGCGTCTGGGCGTGCATGGTGAGCGTCGAGAGGCCGCGCTCGGCGGCGGCGGTCGCTTCGAGTTCCGCCATAACGGCCCGGCCCCAGCCCTCGCCGCGACGCTCTTCCAGAACCGCGACGCGCTCGACCTTGCCGGTGGCGTCGCCGACCTCTCGGAGGCGGGCCGCGGCGACCGGCCGGAGGTCGCCGCCATCGACGCTTTCGTCGTACGATTCGGGCGCGTCGTAGCCCACGAAGTGGATCGCCTCGTCGTCCCTGCCGTCGACTTCCAGGTCCTCCGGGACGCCCTGTTCCTCGACGAACACCTCGTACCGGACCGCGAGCGCGTCCTCGCGCTCGGCTTCGGTCTCGGCGCGGCGGACCTCGCCAGTCATCGGTCGAGATTCCGGGGCGACGGTTCTGAACGTTTCGAACGGGGCGCGGCGGTAGCGTGGTTTTCGTCCGACGACGTCCGGCTCTCAGCGCGGCGACAGACCGACCCCCTCGGCGAGGAGTTCGTGCGAGCGGATCCTGTCGTCGGGGTCCTCGATGAGATTCTGGACGATCACCTCGTCGGCGCCGACCGCGTCGGTCATCTCGTCGAGCAGCGTCGCGAGCGTGTCCGGACTCCCCGAAATTGCGCGAGGCCACTCGCCCGGCGGGAGCGACTCCGGCGTCGGGTCGGGCACGCCGCCGAGTTCGTCGACCGCCTCATCGACCGACGGCGGCGGGCCGAAGGCGCCGCGTTGCATCCGCCTGTAGGCGGCCTCGGACGAGGCACGGAGCCGCGCAGCCTCGCGGTCGGTCTCGGCGCACGCGGCGTTGACGGCGAGCGCGCTGTGGGGGTCGTCCAGGCCGGCGTCGAACTCGGATTCCTCGAAGTGCTCGCGGTAGGTCGCCATGGCGTCCGCGGCCGCGGTCGGCCGGATGAACGCCGCGAACGCGTAGGGGAGTCCGAGGTCGCCGGCGATCTCCGCGCTCGCGGGACTCGACCCCAGCACCCAGACCTCGGGCGTCCCGTCGGGCGAGCGCGGAATCTCGATATCGCCGTACGGGTGGCTGTCCGGGAACGCGTCGTAGAGGTGTCGCGCGGTCTCCTCGATCTTCTCGGCGTGGTCGTCGCCCGCCCGACGCGGTCCGCCGGAGCGCAGCGCGCGGTCGGCAGCGGGCATGCCCGTCGCCCGGCCGAGCCCCAGGTCAATGCGACCCGGCGCGAGCGCGTCGAGCGAGGCGAACGTCTCGGCCACCTTGAACGGGGCGTAGTGGTTGAGCAGGACCGTGCCGGAGCCGACCCGGATCTCGTCGGTCTCGGCCGCCAGACGGGAGATCAGCACCTCGGGGGTCGTGCTCGCTATCGAGTCGGCCAGCCCGTGGTGTTCGGCCACCCAGAACCGGGAGTAGCCGAGGCGCTCGGCCGTCTGCGCCAATTCGATCGTGTCCTCGTAGGCGTCGGTCGCGGTGCTCCCGGCCCGGACCGGGGCGATGTCGACTATCGAGAGTTCCATCGGATCGACTTACGGTTGAGCCCGGACGCAGTTACCGATTCCGTCGTCCGACAGTTCCGCCGGTTCGTGGTCCCGTTCCCGATCTCGGGTCGAGTCTCGACCCCGACAGATTCCGTCGTCGCCGGGGCTCCAACAGCAGAAACCACAGAATATAACGAAAACGTCGTCCAAGGGATTCGGCTGGAAGCACTACGAACCATGCCGGACTTCGAGACGTACACCTGCGAGAACTGCGGCGACGAGTTCAAGGCCCACGAGAGCGCGAACGCCGCCGAGAACGGGTACTGCGGTCCGAAGTGCCAGACGTCGGCCGGCTAGTTCGGTCGACGTCTGTTCCGACGATTCGCCTTTTACCCGGTCGTCGCGACGAGTCGCTACTCGTTGGGGCTGTAGTTGGGCGCCTCGTCGGTGATCATCACGTCGTGGGGGTGGCCCTCGGTCTGGCCCGCCGCGGAGACCCGGACGAACTCGCTGCGCTCCTTGAACGCCGGAATCGTCTCGGCGCCGACGTAGCCCATCCCGGACTGCATCCCGCCGACCAGCTGGTGAAGCTCGCTCTCCAGACTCCCCTTGTAGGGTTCGGCGGCCTCGACGCCCTCGGGGACGTACTCCTCGTCCTCCTCGGGCTCGTCCTTGAGGTAGCGGTCGCCGTCGCCCGACTGCATCGCGCCGACCGACCCCATCCCGCGGTACTGCTTGTACTTCTTGCCGTCGATGGTGATGACCCGGCCGGGCGCCTCGTCGGTGCCCGCGAAGTACGACCCGAGCATCACCGCGTCGGCGCCCGCGGCGATCGCCTTGATGGCGTCGCCGGAGTAACGGATGCCGCCGTCGGCGATGACGGGCACGTCCTGCTGGGCGGCCACGTCCGCGACCTCGGCGATGGCCGATATCTGGGGCATCCCCGCGCCGGAGACGACCCGCGTGGTGCAGATGGAACCGGGTCCGATGCCGACCTTGATGCCGTCGGCGAAGTCGACCACGTCCTCGGCGGCCTCGCGGGTGCCGACGTTGCCGACAACGACGTCGGCGTCGACCGACTCGCGGATCTCGCGCGCCCCGTCGATGACGTTCAGGTTGTGCGCGTGCGCGCAGTCGATGAAGAGGACGTCGGCGCCGGCCTCGTCGACGGCGACCGCCCGGTCGGTCTCGAACGGGCCGACCGCGACGCCGACTCGGAGGTGGCCGTTCTCGTCCCGGGCGGCGTTCTGGTACTCGCGGCGCTGGAGGACTCCCTGCATCGTGACCAGGCCGGTCAGCCGGTTGTCGTCGTCGACGACCGGGACGCGCTCGATCTTGTGCTCGTACATGAGTTCGAGCGCCTCGCGGGCGGTCACGTCCTCGCCCGCGGTGATGACCTCGTCGGTCATCGCCTCGCGCACCTCGTCGCGGTCACCCACTTCGAGGTACGGCCGGATGTCGGTGCCCGAGATGATGCCGAGCACGTCGCCGTCATCGTCGGTGACGGGGGCGCCCGAGACGCCCTTCTGCTCCATCATGGCGTCGACCTCGCGGACGGTCTGGTCGGGGGCGGCGGTCACCACGTCGCGGATGACGAGCTCGTCGGCGCGCTTGACGCGCTCGACCTCGGCGACCGCCTCGTCGACGTCGAGGTTGCGGTGGATGACGCCCAGCCCGCCCTGGCGGGCCATCGCGATGGCCATCTGGCTCTCGGTCACGGTGTCCATCGCCGCCGAGAGGATCGGGACGCTGATCTCGACGTTCGCCGAGACGCAGGTGGAGACGTCGGCCTCGTCGGGCTCGACGCGACTCTCCTTGGGTCGGAGAAGGACGTCGTCGAAGGTCAGCGCCTCCGGGACGCGGAGTTTATCAGTGAACTGACCGGTCTGCGGAGAATCTCTTTCCATGTAAGCCGAACGTATCCCCTCGTGAAAAACGTTGCGAGATGCTGCGGGTTCGGACGTCACACCGACACACGATATGCACGCTCGTGCAACCGACTGTGAATCCGCCTCCCCTACGGTCGCGTCCGCACTCGGCAGTGCAGTCGCGCGGCCGACCGAACATGTAAATCCACTCAATAGAATATTTGCGTTTGACGAACGTCGAACCGAACGACATTTGAGTCGGCATAAGTAGTGAATTGAGGATTCGTAGTTGGATGTGGTTGTCTCTCACGCAACGTTTATGCTTGAAACCCGATTCGTATCCGGTATGGACTCTACCAGTCCCATCGCAGCGTGCACTGCTGGTCAGCCGATCGCGACCGCCAGCTCCTGCAAACCGTTTTTCGCGATGGACTTCCTTACACTGGTAGAGAACACATTCGTGGGACGCCGATGGAACTCCGGCGGCGAGGACGTCCATCGAAGGTACCGCGAACATCACCACCGTTCGGCCGGCGGGTACGGCCGCGCCAGCTAGCGTCCGATGAGTAGCTCACAACACCCGGTCGCCCTTCGCCTGGAGCGGCAGGTAGGCGGCGCGACGAAGCTGCTGGCCACCGTCATGGCGCTTCCGCTCGTCGACGGTATCTTCCCCGCGCTTGTGCTGGCGGGCGGCGTCGACAGCGTCACCGGCGTCCTGCAGGTCGGACTGCTCGTCTTCGGCGGGAGCGCAACCGTCGCGGTCATCCTCGCCGAGATGGACGGCACGCCCCGCGAGCAGGCCGCGTCGGTGCTGACGGTCGGCGTCGGGGTCATCGCGATCGCGGCGGTCGAGGCCGCGTTCGCGCCGACCATCGAGAGCGTGCTCCACTCGGCCACCTTCGAGCGGTTCGCCGCGCTGGTCATGCTGGCCATCGCCGCCAAGACCGCCAGTTCCCGCCTCGGCGAGTACCTGCCCCGGCCGGCGGTCATCGTCGGCCTCGGGATGATCGCGAGCTTCCAGCCCGGCGGCTTCGAGGTCGCGACGGTCAACTACGAGCTCATCCTGATGGCGACCGCGGCGGCGGTGACCGGCGTCGCGTTCGCGCTGGCCGTCGCGCTGACCGCGCCGTGGCTCCGGGGCGTCGTCGACATCGACCGCTTCCGGTTCGGGAGCGCGGTCGCGCTGGGCATGCTGCCGCTCAGCCTGCTCGGGCTCGCGCCCGGCAACGCGCCGCTGGCGGTCCTCGCGGTCACCAGCCTACTCGCGTTCGACCCCACCGCGGACGAGAGCGCCGACGACGCCGACGACGGGACCGCCGCGGAGGCGGCCATGGTCGAGACGACCCCCGACGAGACCGCGCCGGCCTCGGAATCCGACGCGCTCGGCGCCGTCGCCACCGACGGCTCGGGCGGGTCGGACTCGAACGACGCGAGCTACGGCTACCCCGGCGAGGCCGACGACGAGCGCGAACCGTGGCTGTGACGTCGCCCGTGCGAGTGCTCGATTGCACGCGCTGAATTGCCGTCGATGTCGGTTACGAACGCCTTCGTTCTCCGTTTCTACTGTCGCCGACCAGCGACGGGAAGGCTTACCCGCCCGGACCCGCTTCGTAGTGACATGGCCGACAATCGCGTCGTGCAGGGTCGCATGGTGACGCCCGAGTCGCTGGCGGAGCTCATCGAGGGCGAGAGCGTGATGGACGCCGAAGCCATCGAGGAGTCGGACCGCGAGTGCCCCGACTGCGGCGGCGACGTGCTCGAAGTCGGATACATGCCGAGCGTGACCGAGTTCGTCACCGGCCGGAAGTGCCAGGACTGCGACTGGGCCGACGCCGACCGCGACTGAAAGGAATCGAAACCCCTTTAGGGCGTATGGACCAACTGAGTCCTGCGGGGTCGTGGCCAAGCCAGGGATGGCGACTGACTCCAGAGGCCACGCGCCCGGGACGAAACTCCAGCTGATATACCGAGCGACCGACTGATCATCGGCTCGCGACGACGACCCTCTGGAGTTCCGAGGCGCACACACCGGAGATATCAGTCGATCGGGGGTTCAAATCCCTCCGACCCCACTCCAACTCTTACCGCTTCAGAATCAGCAGTATAGGCTCTGTCGCTCAAGCTCACGCCCTCGATGCGTCGAGAGCTTTCAGTCGGTTAGGGGATGGTGTCACCGCGGAGTTGGAGGAGCGAGGAGAACTGTAATGGCGGTAGTACGGCAAATCGAACTCAACGATTCAGCGTAGCTATGCCTTTACTTTCAAACTCACCGGACTTTCGCGCTCTCTTCAGCAGCTCTGTGCGACGATATTCTCCATGCAAGTTGTCCAGGTGCAAATCACGAAGGAGTCGCAGAAAGACGATTCCGTGGGGGCAGGTCGTGCTGAAGGCCTGGAGGCGGTGTTACGTTGAATTGATGTGCGGCGGCGAGATAGACCGTCATATCGGTATCCATTACGGATGAGCGTCTCCTGTTTCGAATCGTAGAACTGCTGTAGTACGTAGTGAACGGTTAGCTACCAGCAGGAGCACCGTCGTTAGGGGCGGTCGAGCTGGGGTAGAGGAGGTATCCCATCGCAATCAGAGAAACAGCGAGTAATTCGACGAACGGAAGCCATCCTGGGACGCTCCCATTTTCCAGAGCGACTGTGTACATCAGAGTCCATGTCCCCGAGAAAACAAGCAACGGAATCCCCACGAAGCGGATGGGACCATTTTTCCGGAGGAAAGCCAGCCCGAAAGACCCAGCCCCCATCATGTACGGCAGAGGGCTGAGCCATAGGAGATACGGCACTTCGGGGAGCGGACGAATTAGAACTGTCAGGAGACCACTCAAATATAGAATCGGTGTGAGTGCCATCAGAGCGCCACCCGCAACTGCTAGTCGGGGGGTCTTGGAAGTCAGGTGGTGATACAGGCCAAACAAAGCAACGAACGGGATTGCAAGTCCGATGAGTCCAAACAGTCCGGTGGAGAAGATAAAGCCGGCCCATCCCGGTAGTCTCTCTTGGACCGTGAGCGCGATGTAATTCGGAAGAGTCCTGACCGCGATATGACTCAATAGAAATCCTCCCGCGATCAAAAAGAGGGCTCCAGTCTTTTCTTCAAGAAGTTCTCGTAGTTCCACGTTGATCATCGGCGTTCATGTCGTACCACTTACCAAACTTAAGTATTACTCTCGTTCTTGGCGGTGGTCGGCTGGTGTCATACGAAGATTCTCGTACTCGTTCTTTGCTCCTCGATTCGCTCAATACGGGAAAACAATGATCGACGAGAGCACCGACACTCGGGCAGTCCTGCCCCTACGTTTAACAGATATGAAAATAAACTCCGCAGCATGGAGGCAGAGGCCCTCGACAAATGGATTGACCGCCGCAGACCTCCCCTTGACTCGCTGCTGTTACACCGGTTCCTCAAACCGCCCCACGGATACGCAATCGGGATCGGCGTCTGGCCGGTCTATCTGGCGTTCTGGTACGGCACAGTATTCGCGGCAGAAATCCTGGGACCGGTGCCTTTTTCGCTTTCGGTCATCGCTGCAGTTGGTGGCCTTCTGGCAACGAGCGTCGTTTCGGCACTTGCAGTGTGTATCACCGCCTGGCGAACCCCGTATGCGCGTATTCGAGGGCATTCTCTAGGCATTTCTGTATTCCTTCTTTTCGCACTGCCCCTCGCTTACGTCTATTTCGGGTCTCCACCTCTGTTACCCGGTCCCTATTCAGCGATAGAGCCGCTAGGACTGAACGTGTTTGTCGAACACGCGCTGATCACGACGGGACTACTCGGCCCGGCAATCGGGTTCGCGTTCTTGTTTTTCGCGCTACTCGTACTTGCTTTCAGGTGGCGACTCGAGAGGGGGCCATAGAAGCGTTCTCACACCGTGATTGACGGTATTCCTGGATCCCTCCTCGTCCGTAGTTGGTGATGGCGATAACGAGGCGCAGACACGGTCCGAGAAACACTTGCCCTCTGGCGTGGGTTCGCCCGAGGCCGCAATCCCTGATTGCGTCGTTACGTCGCCACCTCCACGTGACGGTTCGCGAGAACTGGACCAGTCGGCCACCGAGTGGTGCGCGAAAAATGGGCTGAAACGGGGGAGGGCGGCAGGGGACTGACAGTGGGTGGGGGAGACGGTGGTCGCTTCCTCTGCCGCCACTCATAATGAATATGAGCTAACATATAATCCTTGTCTTATTGTTGGTCCGGCTGGCCTTCCACTACTTTCACATCCTCGCTACTATCGAAAAGCCTCGAAGAATAGAGATACGTCGAGGAGTGCATTGGTCCCAGGGGAACGGGCGACGCGAGGCGACCCGTGCAGCAATCGAGAACGAACCTGGGCGGTGGTCCACCATGCCTGACGCGGTGTACCCCTCCCGGCGGGAAGTCCCGCCTGGCGTGGTGGATACTCGACTACCTTCCAGAGCACACCGGCTTCGTCGAGGTGTTCTGAGACGCTGTGGGCATCCTGGTGAGTCTTCTCTGACCGACCGAATCGTTTCAGCCTCGACCGGAGGCTACTCGGTTTCCAGCAGGTCAGCGATCTCGCTCTCGTCGGACGCATCGTCTTCGAGCTCGCCCTGCTCGATTCTCTGGAGCTTCGCTCTCACCGCGTCGGGCACGTCTCGTGCTACAGTTATGAGGGTGAGACTTACACCACCTCGAGCGTCGAGAAAGGGGGAAGGGGGGAATTGAAACGGGTGGAGGGCGGCAAGAGGGATGTCAGAGGCTGACGAAAGCGGGTGGCTCGTCGGAAGGTCCTCTGCCGCCATCCGAGTACTGGCACCTTTTTTATATAAACCTTATTACTCATGGTCCATTATAAGTCTCTCTCTTACCCCGAGACCTGCGAGATGGGACGAGTACGTTGTCGCATTTCAGGATAGAGACTGGAAATTACTCCGGGCTTTGTGGATCTGTGAGCTACTTGGCTCCTTTCGGCAGAGATAAAGTTTGACCGACTGTCGTATCGGCCCAAGATATGATTCGGTCCTTCGAAGGGACGACACCCCAGATTGCAGAGTCGGCCTACGTCGACGATGCGGCGGTCGTAGTCGGTGACGTCAGAATCGAAGCGGAGGCGAGCGTCTGGCCGAACGCTACGCTTCGAGGCGATAGCGGTCAGATCGTCGTCGGAGCAGGTGCAAACGTACAGGACAATGCCGTACTACACGAAGACGCCGAACTCGAACCGAAGACGACGGTTGGGCACAGCGCCATCGTCCATGCTGCGACAGTCGCCGAAGGAGCCCTCGTCGGGATGAACGCGGTCGTGCTCGACGACGCCCACGTCGGCGAAGACGCAATCGTCGGAGCCGGCGCCGTCGTCACCGAAGGAACAGAGGTCCCACCCGAAACGCTCGTGACCGGTACGCCAGCCGAGCCGAAGGCAGACCTCGACGATTCACCGTCGTCAGCCCCGGCTGAACATTACGTAACACTCGCAACCCGCCACGAGGAATCATCTGAACGCATCGATTGACGTCGAGAATCGCAAGACTCTAGAGCGATTTCGGTCTAGACTTCTTCGACCCTTTTTTCGCGGCGCACAAGACCCGATTGTCGTCTGTTTCGTACTCGCGGATACGCAAACCGGTATCTGAGGACGAGTTCCCCCTACTCCCCGACATCCGATGCGCCTGGAATCGGTCCCCGAGCCAGCGTTTTCCGCCCGTAATACGCGACCAGACCGAGAGCGATCAGCACGTAGACCGTCAGGTGAACGCTCGTCACGACGCCGACCGCGCGCTCGTTCACGACGCCATCGACCAGAATCCGGTCGGCGGCCAGAGGGATGAGCACGTCGGCGGTGTTCGCCATCGCGTGGAGCACCATCGCGAGGAGGACGCTACCCGTGCTGTTGTACACCCACGCCAGGACGACCGAGAGCGTGAGGATGCCGCCGACCCAGCCGATCTGGTTGACTAGCGGAAAGCTCGAGTGAGGTGTGACCGGGATGACGAAGTACGGCAGGTGCCAGCCCGCCCAGACAACTCCGACGACGAGGCTCGCCCGGAGCGCACCGTAGCGCTCGTTGAGGCGAGCCTGGGCGAAGCCTCGCCAACCCGGTTCCTCGTTCAGCCCGCCGCTCAGCACCATCGCGAACAGGAAGACGCCGACGAACACGGCCGGCGACGGGAGCGTCTGGGCCAGGTCGACCGGCCCGCGGACCGCGAGGATACCGAGGGTGATGGCCGCCGCGGCCGCGACGGGAAGTCCCAGAGCGACGAGCCACCACCGGGTCCCGACGCGCCACTTCGTGATCTGGCGGGCCCACTCGCCGACGTCGTCGCCTCGCAGCCACGTCACTGCAGCCGCGCTCACCGGCGGGCCGAAGCTCCCGACGTAGACGAGGATCGCCGCCGTCCAACTCGGCGGCATCAACGCCGCGGGCGCCGAGACGACCCAGGTGTAGGCGTACGCACCGACGAAGAACGCAGCCACCGGATGGTCGTCGACCAGCGGAATCGAACTGTGCGTCATGGTTGGCGTGCACCTCTTCGGAAGATAAGTATTGTCATAAATCAGTAACTTTGACAGCTCAGTCACTCGAATTTCTTCGAGTCGTTCGGTCGTCGACTCGACGGTCGACAGCCCTAAGGCCGATTCGTCCCACTCGCCACTCGATGGCCAGTACCGAAGGCGCGTCCCCGGAGGAGGCGTTCGCCGCGCTCGGCAACGAGAACCGGGTTCAAATCCTCCGCGCGTTCGCCGACGCCGAGTCGTCGGAGCAGCGGACGTTGCGCTTCTCAGAGCTCTACGATAGGGTCGACATCGACGGAACGAACCAACTCGCGTACCACCTCGACAGGCTCGAAGGCATCTTCCTCCGGCGCGACGACCGGGGGTACTCGTTCACCCACGCCGGCGACCGCGTCGTCAGGGAGATTCTCTCGGAGAGCTACAACCGGGCCGCCGCCTTCGAGGAGACGGTCGTCGAGGGGTACTGTCCGACCTGCGGCAGTCGACGCCTCCGCGCTCGGTATCGGAACCCGCTGCTCGCCGTGTCGTGCATCGAGTGCGAAAATTCCGTCGTGACCTACGACGTCGCCCCGGGACACGTCGACACCGAATCGTCGGAGGACGTGCTCCGAGCGTGCGACAGGCGCGTCCACTACGAGTACGGGGCCGCCCTCGACGGCGTGTGTCCCGAGTGCGGGGGGAGTACCGCGGTCGACATCGAGCACAGAGATTCGGCCCACCCCGAATCGTACTACGCGGTCGCGACCTGTCGAACGTGCGAGCGCTGTATCTACGCCCCGCTGTCGTTCCGACTGCTCTACGACCCGGGCGTCTGCGCGCTCTACTGGGACCACGGGGTCGACCTGACCAGAGTGCCGTTCTACCGGGTGACCGAACACGTCACCGGGTGGGAACTGACCGTCGAGCCGACCGAACCGCTCGAAGTCGCGTTCACCGTCGCGGTCGGCGGCGACGAACTCTCGGTCCGCGTGACCGACGACCTCGACGTCACGCCGGCGTGACGGGCGGTCGGCCGGCAGTAGTCGAAGCGCGATCGTCACCGAGCACCGACGAGAGCCCGGAATCGGCTCCCTGTCGTGTCTCGCTGCGCCAGGTCACCTCGTAGGTCGCGTTCATCACCCCTCTGGGACGATCGCCGTGCCGCAGGCCCAGCGCGTGCCCGAACTCGTGGACCAGGGCGTAGACGAGCGACTCGCGGGCCATCCCGTCGACGACGCGTATCGAGTGGTTCGTCACCGGCTCCCGCGGACCAACCACGCCGGTGCACGCGAGGTACGTCCCGTTCCTGCCGCAGCTATCGATGGAATCGACGACCCGGACGCGGTACGTCGGATCTGCGGCGTCCGACTCGACGCGGTACTCGAACCGGAAACCCGTGTATCGCCGGCTGTGGCGCGCCCAGTACTCGGCCGCCTCGCGGACCGCCGGCGCGATCGAACGGTTCGTCGCCGCGTTCTCGACGGCGATGACCACCACTCCGCCGTGTGCCCTCGCGGCCGCGTCGTCGAACCGGCCGTGGGAGGACAGGCCCGGGGCCGCGGACGGAGCCGAACCGAAACCGGTGGTGGTCGTCGGGTGTGGCCCGACTGCCCGCGAGTCGGCCGCGGCTGTCGGCGAGCGAGCGACCGGGGTCACGGTCCCCGCGAACGCCGCCAGGACCAGCGCGAGACCGACGACGACCCGCACCCGCTTCATCGGAGGGTGGGCAACGCTCGGCGACAAAAGAATACGCCGCGCGACCGTCCGCGGCCGAGTCGCAGGTGCTGCCTGAAATCCCGTAATCGCCGCCTGACCTGCGCAGCGAGCGCGGCGCCCGCGGGTGGCCGACCGTCAGCTCCGGGCTTCCTTCCGCGGGGCTTATCAGCGGACCGGTGCTCGTCCCGCTATGGACCGCCGCACTGTGCTGCAGGCGCTCGCCGGGGGAGCGGGGCTCGTGCTCGCCGGCTGCACCTCCCGGGACGCGGTGCCGTCGCCCCAGTCCTCGCCGGAGACGACGGCCGGAGGAGGAACGACGACGCGGGCGGGGGTGACGGAGCCCCGGACGACGCCAGCGTCCGCGACCACCGTCGACCCGCGGCGCCACGCGGTCTCCGTCACGAAGCGCGTCGAACAGGGCCAGCGGGACCTCGCGCGCGTCGTCCGGGTGGCGGACGGACGAGTGGAGTACGACCTGACGTGTCCCGACGGCGCTTCGAAGACGGCCACCGCCGACCTGTCGGCCGAGCGCCGGCTGGCGTTCGAGCGGTCGGTCCTCGCGGCCGACCCGGACCGGCTCGCGTCGGCGTACGAGTGTTCGGGCGACTGTCCGCAGGACCTCCCGCAGACCCGGCTCGCGATCACGATCGACGGCGAGTCCACCGAGGTGCGGATCGAAGCGGCCGCCGAGATTCCAGCCGCGCTCGACGTCGTCCTGACCGACCTCGAGTCGTTCGAGGAAATGCTCGACGGACCGACCTGCGAGTGAGCGGTTCGGGTCGGCGAAACGCGCTGTCCGGAGTGCGTCCGCACGGTCCGGTCGGACCCCCGCTCAATCCGGTCAGAATTTTCAAATGTACGAACCGGATTTGATAATCCAATGAACAAGGTTTATACCAAGACCGTCACCCCTTGCAGTCGATGCGGGTCACGTCGTTATTCAAATCTAATCTCGTATTTATAATTGGGGCGGTGTTCGTTCTCGTCGCGGGCCAGGCGGCCGGGTTCGCCGGGGCGGCCGGCGCGGTGCCCGCGCCCGACGACTACGTCACCAAGACCCAACCCGACGGCGCGGAGTTCCAGGCCAGGCAGTGGGGCAACGAGTTCAACCACGGCTGGGAGACGAAGGCCGGATACACCGTCACCAGGGGAGCCGACGGCTGGTGGCGCTACGCGGCGCTCGACGCGGGCGAGCTCGTCCCCACCGACCGGAAGGTAGTCGTCGACGATCCGCCGGGTCGAGTGCCGAAACACCTCCGCGGGACGGCCGACGCCAGCCCGAAGCTCACCCCGAGTGCCGTCGAGAGCGACTCCTCGACCGCCTCGCTCTCGGCGACCCGTTCGCCGAGCGGGATGCCGACCACCGGCACGGTGAACCTCCCGGTCGTGCTCATCAACTACGACGACACCGCGACGACCTACTCGGTGACCGACTTCCAGCGGCTGCTGTTCGGCGACGACCCCGCCATCGCCAGCGGGCCGGGCAGCATGAAGGACTATTATCAGGAGGTCTCCTACGGCCAGCTCAACATCTCCGGGGGGTCGGCGGGCGTCACGGGGTGGTACACCGCAGAGAACGGCCACGATTACTACGGCGAGAGCTACGTGAACGCGGCGAAACTGGCCAAGGAGGCCGTCAGGAAGTCGGACGCGACGATGGACTTCTCCGAGTACGACAACGACGGCGACGGCACCGTCGACGGCGTCATCGTCATCCACCAGGGGCCGGGACAGGAGGCGAGCGGCGACGCCACCGACATCTGGTCCCACCGGTGGAGCTTCCGGGGCGCCGGAATCGGCGCGTACCAGACCGACGACGGGGTTACGGTCAACTCCTACTCGCTCCAGCCCGAGACGTACCGCAGCGGCATCACGACCGTCGGGGTCGTCGCCCACGAGACGGGCCACCTCTTCGGCATGCCCGACCTGTACGACACCGACGGCGGCTCGGAGGGCATCGGGAACTGGGGGCTCATGGGCGGCGGGTCGTGGAACGGGGTGAACAGGCCCGGCGACTCGCCCGCCCACCTGACCGCCTTCCTCAAGTCGCGGCAGGGGTGGCTCACGCCCGCCGAGCAGTCGCTGACCGGGCCGATGGGAACGCTGGGCCCGTACGCGAACAACTCCGAGGCGTTCCGGTGGCTCGACAACCCGTACGGCGTGCAGATCGGCGGGACCGGCGAGTACTTCCTCGCGACGAACCGCCGACAGACCGGGTTCGACCGGGGGCTCCCCGGGGAGGGACTCCTGATCACCCACATCGACGAGTCTCGGACCGACAACCAGGACGCCGGCCGCAAACTCGTCGACGTCGAGGCGGCCGACGGCGACCGGGACATGGACGCCGAGCGCAACCGCGGCGACGCCGGCGACCCCTTCCCCGGGTCGACGAACGCGGACGCCTTCGCGCCCTCGACGACGCCGGGTTCGACCCTCTACGACGGCTCCGCCTCGGGGCTGGAAATCACCGACGTCACGACCGACGGGACCGACGTCGGGGTGAACATCGTCCCGTCCGCGAGCGCGTCGCCCTCGTCGGTCGACTACGGCGAGGTCCACGTCGCCGAGACCGCGACCGACGCCGTGACGGTGACCAACGACGGGTACCGTGATCTGAACGTCACCGGCGTCCGCATCGCGGGTGCCGACGCGGCGTCGTTCGAGATTTCCTCCGGTATCGGCGAGACGGTGCTCGCACCGGGCGAATCGAGCGCGCTGGACGTCGCGTTCGCGCCGGGCGAGCGCGCCGGGCGCTCGGCGACGCTCGTGGTCGAACACAACGCGTCCGGGTCGCCGACGGAGGTGCCGCTGACGGGCACGGGCGTCGCACCCGACTACAACGTCACGCCCGCGAACGCGATCGACTACGGCGACGTGGCCGTCGGCGGCGAACCCGCTCGGGAATCGGTCGTCGTCGAGAACAACGGCTCGGCGCCGCTGAACGTCACCGGCGCCACGTTCGCGGCACCGAACGCGTCGAGCTTCGGCTTCGCGGCCGGAAGTGAGGTGCCCGCGACGGTCGTCCCGCCCGGCGGGAGCGTCACCTTCGGCGTCAACCTCTCGGTCGACTCGCTCGGCGACCGCGCGGCGCACCTGGAGCTGTCGCACAACGTCTCGGACCGCCCGGCGATCAACCTGACGCTGACCGGGACCGGCGCGGACCTGACCCCGCCGGCCGTCGCCGACGTCACGGCCGTCAACGAGAGCAGCCAGACCACCGAACTGACAGCCGGCGACGCCGCGACGGTGTCGGCGGCGGTCACAGACGCCGTGGGAGTCGAGACGGTCACGGTGAACGCCTCCGCGCTCGGGGACGCGACGGTCGCCCTGACCGACGGGGACGGCGACGGCGTCTACGACGCGACCGTCCCGGTCGACGCTCCCGACGCGACCGAAGGGAGCCACGCCCTCCCCGTCACCGCGACCGACGCCGCGGGTCACTCGACCACCGTCGACTCGAACGCCGTCGCGGTCGACTTCACGGCGCCCGCACTGCGCGTCGAAGCCCCCGCAGAGGGTGCGGCGGTGAACGGGAGCGACCTGACCGCGACCGCCACCGCGTCCGACGCGGTCACGGCAGTGGCCGAGGTCGAAGTGAAACTCGACGGCGGCGCGTGGACGGCCGCGACGCTCCGGAACGGAACGTGGGAGCACACCTTCGGCTCGGTCTCGGAGGGCGAGCACGCGGTGGCCGTGCGGGCGACGGACAACGTGAGCAACGTCGGCGACGCGGTGACGAGGAACGTCACGGTGGACCGCACGGAGCCGTCCATCGGGAGCGCGGCGCTCGATCGGACCGAAAACGTCCTCCCAGAGACCCTCGTCCGGGCCGCTGTCGAGTCGAGTGACGACCGGGCCGGCGTGGCGAGCGTGACCGTCGACGGGGTCCGACTTCGCAACGAATCGGGGTTCTGGACCGGGAACGTCTCGGCCGCGTCGGAACTCGGCCCGGAGACGGTGACGGTCGCGGTCACCGACCGGGCGGGGAACCGGAACGCGACGACGCTCGACTACGACGTCGGGCGGAACGCGACGCTGAACCGGACCGGCGCGTCGACGTACCGGGCGACGCCCGCGTCGACGCCGGTGATCCGGAACGTGACGATGAACGTCTCGGCGGGCCCGAGCGACCGGAACGTCACCGTCGGCACCGCGACCGCGAACCCCGCGACGGCGACGCCCGGCGGGGACGCCGCCCTGTTCTTCCCGCAGGTCGACACCACCGTCCCGAACGCCGACATCGAGAACGCGACGGTCGCGGTCCGACTCGACAAGGACCGGTACGCCGACCTGTTCGTGGAGGCCGACTCGACGACGTTCTGGGCGCACGACGGCTCCGGGTGGCATCGGACTACGGGCACCCTGCGACGGGAGACCGGCGACGCCTACTGGTACGACTTCGAGACGACCCACTTCTCGGCGTTCGCGGTCACCGGCGACGTCGAGGACGAACCGCCGTCGGTCACCGCCGTCACGCCCGGCGACGGCGACTCGACCACCGACCGCAACCTCACCGTCGGCGCGGAGTACGGCGACGACTTCTCCGGGGTCGACCCGTCCACAGTCCAGCTCTCGGTCGACGGCCGGGCGGTGACGTCGAGCGCCACCGTCACGGACTCGGCGGTCAGCTACGCCTCGTCGTTCGCCGTCGGGACCCACTCGGTGACGCTCACCGTCGGCGACGAGGCGAACAACGTCCGGACTCGCTCGTGGACGTTCACCGTCGCGGAACCCGCGGTCGGTGGCGGCGACGGTGGCGGGAGCGACGGCGGGGGCGGCGGAGGCGGTGGCGGCGACGTCCCGCCGCCGATGGTCCAGGTAGAGGTGCTTGAAACGACCGACAGCTACGCCCGGGCTGAGATCACGAGCGCCCGCCGGGGCAGTCCCGGAACCGTCCGGTTCGACAGCGGTCTGACCGGCGGCGACGCGACGTTCGGCGAGCTATCGGTCCGACCCGAAAGCGCCGACGCGACGGCAAGGTTCCTCGTCGAGGCGACCGCGTCCGGGTCCGCGCCGGAGGGCGTCTCCGCGCTCGACGCGACGAGTTCGGTCCTCGGCTACCTGACACTCACGCCGACGTACGTCACAGATAGCGAGCTTCGGAGCGTAACGACCGCCTTCCGGGTCGACGCCTCGCGCGCGGCGGCGCCGGAGAACGTGGCCGTCTACCGCTACGACGGGACGGGCTGGAATCGGGTCCACACCGAGTTCGTGGCCGAGCGCGGCGGCGCGTACGAGTTCGAGGCGTCGGCCGGCGCCACCGGAACGTACGCCGTCGGCCTCGCCACCCCGTCGTTCGCGGTGCAGGACCTCACCGTCGACCGCGCCGGCGCCGGCCCGGACGAGCCGGTGACGGTGTCGGCCACCGTCGAGAACGTCGGCGACGGCGCGGGCACGAAGACGCTGGCGCTCGCCGTCGACGGGCGGACGGTCGCCACTAGGGAGGTGACGCTCGGGCCGGGGAACCGGACCGCGGTGGCGTTCGAGCGGACGTTCGAGCCGGGCGAGCACCGGCTCGCCGTGGGCGCCGCGGAGACGACGCTCACCGTCGAGCGGAACGAGACCGACCGGGCGGGTCTCGAGCAGGCCCGAAAGCGGGAGACGACGAGCGGGAGTGCCGGGGGCGTCCCGGGCTTCGGCGCGCCGGCGGCGCTGGCGGCGCTGGTCGCCGCGGTCGCGCTCGCCGGACGCCGTCGGGGCTGAGCCAATTCCGGGGACTCGAATCGACCGCCGGCCGTCGGTCGCCACAACAATCACCCGCCTGGGGCCCCACTGTACTACCAGAAACCCATGACCAAGGAAGCCCTGGCGTCGTGGCTGCTGAAGCAGAGCGACGTCCCGCTGACCGTGCTGAAGCCGGTCGCGACCAGACTCGGCATCTCGACGAACTACGTGGGGGCGGCGCTGTTCGCGGGCCAGATCGCCTACGAGAACCAGGACACGATCGTCAAGTACACCAGCAAGGGCGGGGTCACGGTCGGCGAGTTCCTCTACGAGCGCTCGCGGGACCGATACGGTCCGGACCACCCGCTGACCCAACACCTGGGCGAGAACGTCGAGGCGATAACCGAGGCGTTCGCGGGGACCGAGGAGGAGGCCCGCACCTTCGCCGAGTTCTACCGGCGGTACCGGGCGGTGGACCGCCGCCACCGGCTCCGCGACGAGGTCGACGCCAGCGCGCTGTCGTCGGTCGCCGACCGGCTGCCCGGCCGCGACGACGTCCCCGGCCCCGACGACCTGCCGGACCGCACCGACCTGCCCGGCGCGGACTCGCTTCCCGACGCGGGCGCGCTGTCCGGCCTCCGCGGCGACGGGGACGACCCGGACGACGCCGACCCGGAGGACGTCGTCGACATCCCCGTGACCGGCCCGAAGTGAGTCCGACGCGGGCGCTTCGGGGCGTCGTCGCCGACCCCACCTACTAATTGCCCCGGCTTCGAAGCGCCGCCGGATGAAGTCCCCCGAACACGCGACGCTCGGCGCGATAGCCTCGCTGCTCCTCGTCCTCGCGCTCCCGGTCTCCGTCCCCCTCGAAGCCGCCGGCCTGGTGGCGTACGGCGTGCTGCTGTCGGTGTTCGTCGACCTCGACCACTTCCTGGTCGCGCGCCAGCTGTCGGGCGACTGGTCGCACCTCCGGCGGTGCGTCACCGACCCCGTGTTCGCGTTCACCCAGCAGGAGCGGGTCTTCGACGGCGTCGACACCGGGACGCTCGAGACCCGGCGGCTGCTGACCCACCTGCTCGTCGGCGGGGCGCTGGTCGGCGCGCTCGCGCTGTTGGTCCCGGTCTACGCCGTCTTCACCGCGGGCGTGCTCTACGTCCACGTCGTCGCCGACCTGCTCCGGGACGGCGAGATCGCGTGAGAAGAGCCGGTACTGACCCGCGTTCGCGCGGCTACGACCCCCGCTCGCCGAACTGAACCTTTAAACCGCCGCGACGACCATCCTCCGACAATGACAGGCGGCGGGTCGCGCCTCCCGGGGACGCCGGACGAGGACGGCGGCGACCCCATCGTGCTCCACGTCGACATGGACTGCTTCTACGCGGCCTGCGAGCGCCGCCGCGAGCCCGAACTCGAGGGCGAGCCGGTCGTCGTCGGGATGGGCTACGAGGGCGGCGAGACCCACGGCGCGGTCGCGACCGCGAGCTACGAGGCCCGCGAGTACGGCGTCGAGAGCGCCCAGGCCATCAGCACCGCGCTCGAACGCCTCCCCCGGATGGCCGAGGCCGAGGACCCCGACTCGGACGTCGACCCCGAGGAGGCGGGCCACTACCGGCCGGTCGACATGGACTACTACGAGGAAGTGAGCGCGGAGGTCAAGGAGATACTCCGCGAGTCGGCCGACGTGGTCCGGGAGGTCAGCGTCGACGAGGCGTACCTCGACGTGACCGACCGGACCGGCTGGGAGGTCGCCGAGGGGTTCGCCCGCCACGTCAGGCACCGCATCGACCGCGAGGTCGGCGTCACCGCCAGCGTCGGGGTCGCGCCGAACATGTCGGCGGCGAAGATCGCCAGCGACCACGACAAGCCCGACGGCCTCGTCGTGATCGAGCCCGGCGAGGTTCGGGAGTTTCTCGCGCCGCTCGACGTGGCCGAACTCCACGGCGTCGGCCCGGTCACCGCCCGCGAGCTCCGCGAGATGGGCATCGAGACGGCGGGCGACCTCGCGGCGGCCGACCGCGCGGTCTTGGAGGAGCGGTTCGGCGAGCGCGGCGCCGAGCTGCACCGCCGGGCCCGCGGCGAGGACGACCGCGAGGTGACCCCGCGAGGCCGGCCCAAGAGCCTCTCGCGGGAGTCCGCCTTCACCGAAGCCACGGACGACGACGAGGCCAAGCGCGAGCAGGTCCGGACCCTCGCGGAGGCGGTGGCCGACCGCGCCCGCCGGAAGGGCGCGCTGTACCGGACCATCGGGATCAAGGCCGTGACGCCGCCGTACGACGTCAACACCCGCGCGAAGTCGCTGCCCGGGCCGGTCGACGACCCCGACCTCGTCGAGGAGGTCGCGCTCGACCTCCTGGAGGAGTTCGGCGGCGAGGCGGTCCGGAAGGTCGGCGTCCGGGTGTCGAACCTCTCGTTCGCCGAGGGCGAGCAGGCCAGCCTCGGCGACGCGTGGGTCGCCGGCCAAGAGAACCCGAAGTCGGACTCGGCGGACTCCGAGGCGGCCGAATCCGACGTCGGGGCGACGAGCGACGGGGCGGGAGGCGACGGCCGCGACGCGGACGGCCAGCGCTCGCTCGGCGACCAGTGGGACGGCGAGGCGGCGAACGACGGCGATTCGAGCGAGGAGAAGGTGGTGGAGACGGACCGATCCGGCTCCGGGACGGGGCCCGACCCCGACGGAGACGGCCAGCTCTCGCTCGAAGCGGAGTGGGACGCGGCGGGGGCGAACGGAGACGATTCGCCATCGGGCGGGGACGTCACGGAGTCGGACGAGGCCTCGGAATCGGGCGACGAGCGCGACAACTCCGACGACGCGGACCCCGATGGACAGGTGTCGCTCGCGGACTTCTGACCGGCGGGCGACGGGCGCGGACCGACACGGCCACCACCGTCTGCCGGGACGAGTAGACTGAAAGGCGCCCGGGACAACTCTCGGACGTGAACCGGAACGACCGGTCCATCGTGGGGCTGGTGATGGTCGCCCACGCGATGGTCCACACCTACGAGCTCTCGATCCCCATCCTCGTGACCATCTGGCTCGACCAGTTCGGGGTGACCGCGGGGACGATGGGGTTGGTCGTCTCCGCCGGCTACGCGCTGTTCGGCCTGGGCGCGCTGCCGGGCGGCGTGCTGGCCGACGCCTACGGGTCGCGCCGGCTCATCGTCGCGTGCCTGGCGGGGATGGGCGGGTCGTTCGCCCTGTTGAGCCTCGCCCCGAGCGTCCCGGTGATCGCGGCGGCGCTGGTGCTCTGGGGCGCGGCCGCGAGCGTCTACCACCCCTCGGGCCTCTCGCTGATCAGTACGGGCGTCTCCCAGCAGGGGACCGCGTTCGCGTACCACGGGATGGCGGGCAACCTCGGCATCGCGCTCGGCCCGCTGGCGACCGCGGTGCTGCTCCCGTTCGCCGACTGGCGACTCGTCGTCCTGCTGCTGGCCGCGCCGGCCGCGCTCGCCGTCGTGTACGCGCTCACCGTCGACGTGGACGAAACCGCCGCCGTGGACGACCCGGGCGCCGACGGGAGCGAAACCGTCGACGAGTCGGTCGCCGACGGCGGCGACCCCGCAGCGGAAGCGGAGTCGGACGGCGACCCCGCAGCGGAAGCGGAGTCGGACGGCGACGCCCGCGCCGGCGGGAGCGTGTCGTCGCTCCCCGAACTGGTCGCGGACTCGAAGGCGCTGTTCTCGGGCGCGTTCGTGCTCGTGTTCGGCGTCGTGATGTTCTCCGGGCTCTACTACCGGGGCGTGCTCACCTTCCTGCCCGAACTGCTGGCGAACCAGCCGCTGTTCGACCCCGTGACCCTGGGCGGCCGGGCGATAGAGCCCTCGCGGTACCTCTACGCCGGGCTGCTGGTCATCGGCATCGGCGGTCAGTACGTCGGCGGGAAGCTGACCGACCGCATCCCCGTCGAGTACGGTATCACCGGTGCGTTCGCGACTCTCGCGGTCGTGGCGCTGCTCTACCTGCCCGCGCTCCGCGCCGGCCTGGAGGCGATACTCGCGGCGAGCGCGGTCCTCGGGTTCGCGCTGTTCGTGGTCCAGCCGCTGTACCAGTCCGCCGTGGCCCGGTACACGCCGCCGGGCACCCGGGGGCTCTCGTACGGGTTCACGTACCTCGGCGTGTTCGGCGTCGGCGCGCTCGGCGCGGGCATCGCCGGCCTCGTCCTCGACCTGTTCTCCCCGAGCGCGCTGTTCGCGATGCTGGCCGCGTTCGCGCTCGCCGCGGCGGCGTTCGGGGCCGCGCTCTCGGTTCGGTCGTCGTGACGGCGGTCCGGGCCGGCGGCCCGGCGCCGATTCGGCGACCCGCGTCGGTCCGGGGCGGCGGCGACCCCCGACAGTTTATGAGGGGGCGGTGAGAGGTAGCGGCCGAGAGATGTCCCAGGAGACCATCGACGTCGCCGAGGTGAGCGCCGGGAAAGGGGGCACCGCCGGCGAGCCCGGCGACCCCGTGGAGTTGCCCGTCGTGGAGGTGCTGACCGGCCGCGCGTTCGTGACCGGGAAGAGCGGAAGCGGGAAGAGCAACACCATGAGCGTCATCGCCGAGAAACTCCTGGACGGCGGCTACCCGGTGATGCTGGTCGACACCGACGGGGAGTACTACGGGCTGAAGGAGGAGTACGAGCTGCTCCACGCCGGCGCCGACGAGGAGTGCGACATCCAGGTCAACCCCGAGCACGCCGAGCGGCTCGCCTCGCTGGCGCTGGAGGACAACGTCCCCATCATCCTCGACGTGTCGGGCTACCTCGACGAGGACGACGGCAAGGAGCTCCTGAAGGCGGTCGCCCAGCAGCTGTTCGCCAAGGAGAAGAAGCTCAAGAAGCCGTTCCTGATGGTGGTCGAGGAGGTCCACGAGTACATCCCCGAGGGCGGCGGGATGGACGAGTGCGGCCGGATGCTCATCAAGATCGGCAAGCGCGGGCGCAAGCACGGCCTGGGCATCGCGGGCATCAGCCAGCGCCCGGCCGACGTGAAGAAGGACTTCATCACGCAGTGCGACTGGCTCGTCTGGCACCGGCTCACCTGGAACAACGACACCAACGTCGTCGGGCGCATCCTCGGCAACGACTACGCCGAGGCCATCGAGGACATGGACGACGGCGAGGCGTTCATGACGACCGACTGGTCCGAGGAGACCCGCCGGGTCAAGTTCCACCGCAAGCAGACGTTCGACGCGGGCGCGACCCCCGGCCTCGACGACTTCGAGCGCCCCGACCTCAAGTCGGTCAGCGACGACCTGGTGAGCGACCTCCGCGAGATAAGCGAGGAGGAGAGCCAACGCGAGGACCGCATCGAGGAGCTGGAGCAGGAGCTCCGGGAGAAGGAGAACCACGTCGAGGACCTCGAACGCCAGCTCGAGGAGGCCCGCGAGATGGAGGAGGTCGCCGACAAGTTCGCCAAGGCGATGCTCGACACCTCGCGCAACCGGCGGGCCAACCCCTACATCGACACCGGCGGCGGCCCGCAGGTCCAGCAGCAGGCGGGCCAGGGCGCCCAGCAGGCCGACCTCGGCGGCTTCGAGCAGGCCGAGGCGAAGGACGCCGAGCGCGCCGCGGAAGACGAACGTGACGACGGCGACGGGGACGCGGCGTCGGACGCCGGCGACCGCGACCCGCTCGACGCCGTCCGCGAGGAGCTCGACGCGCTCGAACCGGTCGAGCGCGGGATGCTGGCCTACTACCTCCGGGAGGGCCCGGCCACGCCGGTGGAGGCCCACATCACCGCCGGCGGGGCCGACGACCGCGAGCTCGCCTACAACCACAACCGGACGCTCCGCCGGCGGGGGTTCGTCCAGCACGCCGGCGCCGGCGAGTACGTCGCCGCGCTGCCGAGCCTGCTTGCGGCGCTGACCGACGGCGAGATGGACGACGACAGCCGGAGCGAGGCGCTGTCGGCGGTCGCCGAGGAGCTACCGGACGTGGAGTGAGTCGGCAGCCGGGGAGCGACGTGCCGGACGTTTCCGTCGAGCGAGGGGACTTTTACGGATACGCGGGCTACTCTCGGCCATGAACACGCTGGCGCCGGCGGGCGACGACTGGTGGAAGCTCCCCCAGCACGCCTACGTGGTCGTCTACGACGAGCGCGAAACGGAACTGCTGACCATCTACGACTGCGGCGCGGCCCAGAAACCGCCCTCGGCGCGGGTGCTGGGGAACCTGGTCAGGGTCCGGGCCGACCACGAACTGGAGCGGACCGCAACGGGCTACATCGTCCGGATGCGCGAGGAGTCGGTGCTGGAGAAGCAGGACGAGGATCACTGGCTCATCGTCGACGAGGATTGACCGGGAGCCGCTGTTTGATTCTATCTGACGGTCGCGGAGACACCGCCCGGCGCGAATAGTTGCCTGCAGAGGCGACTGAAATGCACGCGACCGGGCGGCCCCTTTCATCCACCCCACGGCACCGCACCGCGACAGCCTCACGCCTCCCTCGCACGCCTGGCGGACCACGAGGGTCCGCCGTGGGAGCACGCTCCCACGAGCCTCGGCTCGCTCTGCTCGCCGAGACGCCAGCGTGCGCCGGATAGTGCGGTCAAGCGCGGCCGAATATTCAGGTCGAGGAGGTCCGAGAACGGAAGGTAGAGTCCGGCTCGAAGACCTCAACCGAGCTTCGGGAGCGCGCGCCGGTTCCGGGGCGGCAGGAGGTAGTTCCCGCGGCGCTGCACGAACATGTACTCGAGGATGCCGTTGTTGACCCGCTGGCGGATGGTGATCGTGTCAGTGAGGTCCGCGCCGTTCATCGCCTCGCGGGTCTCGACGAAGTCCGAGATGGCCCGCTGGAGCGAGAGGAAGTGGACCCCCGCCTGGTTGCCGTCGGTCGAGTCGAAGTCCCGCCGGAGGATGATGGGCCGGTCGTTCTCGCGGACCTGGGCCTGTTTCTGGGAGTGACCGACGCGGCCGTGTTCGCGGGCGGCCTGCTGGAGGTCGTCCCCGCAGTCGTCGACCCGGCTGGTGTCGCCGAGGCTCTCGCCGGTCCCCTCGACCAGGTTCTGCTCGGCGTGGAACGGACAGAACATCTCGGCGACCCGCTCCTCGTGGTCCTGCTCGCCGTACCAGTCCTCGAGCCGGAGCCGGATCTTCGAGACGTGCTGGGTCGTCCCGTCCGCGAACGGCCCCTCCGGGATGGCGACCCGGTCCTCGGTAGCCTGGTTGCGCTCGTAGCCCGACTTGAACCCCATGTAGAGCGGCGCCTCCTCCGGCACCGGCTCCGAGTCGGGAATCCCCTGGACGTCCTGGTTGTCGGCGGGCAGGCCGTCGCCGATGAACCCCGTCCGGCGGTCGATCCGCTCGAACACCCCCGAGAGTTCGTTCGCCATCTTCACGCCGTTCACCGTCGACTGCTCGCCCAGCAGCGCCTGCTCGGCCGCGAGGACGACCTGGGCGTGGTCGCTGGCGAGGTGGACGACCGCGTCGGGCGTGTCGAACGCCGGGTCCTCGAACGAGGCGAGCGCCTTCGGCTGCGGCAGGTCGACCGACCCGGGCAGCGACGCGTCGAACCGGTCGAAGTACGCCGGCGAGTAGCTCGCGGTGAACAGCAGCCCCCGGTGGCTCCACTCGTAGGCGCGTTCGAGGCTCCGGAACGCCGACTCGACGGTCTGGCGGTCCTGCTGGGACGGCACGCCCTGCTTCCGGTAGTTCAGGTAGAGCAGCACCCGGTGGCGCGGCCCGAGGAAGTTGCCGTGGTCGTCGGTGTTCAGGTACTCGTTCCACGCGAACTGTCGCTCGGGCAGCGACGACTGCCAGTCCGTCCCCCGCGGGGCGTCGGGCGTCCCGAACCGGTCGACGAGCGAGTCGAGCGCCGGCGTCCCACCGATAGCCACGGCCGACCGGACGAACGACCGCCGGGTCACCCCCCGATTCGCACTCGGTGACATTGCTCAATTCTAGCGGCTAATTTATATTGAGGCTTCGGGTGACGCGATTCAGAGCGTCACCGACGCCTCGCCCATCTGGAGGAACGCCGTCTCGTACCCCTCGTGGCGGGCCACCTGCGGCGGAACCGTCGGCCGGATGCTGACCTGGTCGCCCGACTGCAGGCTGCCGACCGGCGCGCCGTAGTGGTAGTTCAGCCGCGGGTCGAGCGTCCGGCGGAGCCGCCCGTCGTAGACGGTCCGGTTCCCCCTGGTGACGGTCGCCTCCAGCCCCATCATCGGCAGGACGAGCCGGTTGTACGGCGTCCGGACCGACACCGCGAGGTAGGGCCTGCCGTCGGCGAGCGGACCCGCCTGGTCGGCGGTGAGCCTGGTTACCACCAGTTTGGCGTCGTCGCTGGTCGCGGTTCCCGCGACCGTTCCGGGGAGCTGGCCCTTCTTCGGCGCGCGTCCGATTGGGAACGACCCCATCTGCATCGGCCTGACGGCTCCCGGCTGGTAGGCCTGCTCGACCTGCCGGATGGTGATCTGGCTCCGAGTCTGCTCGTTGAACGCCAGTTCGACGGTCGCGCTCGCGCCCTCGCCGAACTTCCCCGAGAAGGCGCCGGTGCGCGGGATGCTCATCCCGCCGATGCTGACCTTGACGGTGTAGGTGCCGTCGCCCGGAAGCTGGAAGTTCGCCCCGTAGTGGGCGCCCATCCGCTGGGACAGCATCGGGTAGATGACCTCCTGTGAGACCAGCGAGTCGCCCCGCCGGATCTCGAGCGACACGCCGGCCTCCGGCAGGACGGTGCCGGTCTCGGGGTCCCAGACGACGGCCATCAGGTGGACCGAGTCGCTCTCGCGCCTGGCGTGGCGGGAGAGCTCCGAGCCGGTGACCGTCCAGAACACGTGCGGGATCGTGTACATCACCGCCACCTCGTAGTCGCCCGCCCGCGCGGTCCCCTGCATCGACATCGTCTCGATGAACGACTGGACGTACACCCCGTCCGGGCGCTCGGCCCGGGTCGTCGTCCGCTGCTCGCCCGCGGTCTTCTCCCCGCCGGTCGCGGTCGTCGCTCTCGTCGTCCCGGTCTCCTGTGGCCCCCCGTCACTCGCTCCGGTCGACCGCGCGGCGACCGCCCCGACCCCGGAAGCGAGCGCCGTGCCGAGTGCGAGGTACTCGCGTCGGCGCATGCGTAATCACCGGTTCGACGGCACACGCGGGCTTAACGTTTCGGCTCGGAATCGCGAGGGACCGGCGGCGAAACTGGTGCCGACCTCACGCCGACGCGTTGGTGGTGGTCGGCGTCGGCGTGTTCACCAGCGACGCCGAGGCCTCCGCGGTCGTTGGAGTCGGCGTGTTCACCAGCGACTCGCCCGACGTGGCGCTGGCGGTTGCGGTCGCCGTCGCGTTCCCCGACGTCGGCGTGTTGACGGCGTTCCCATCGCCCGACCCGGTTTTCTCCAGGTTGAAGAACGACCCGACGGTCTCGTTGCCGGCTTGCAAGACGGTATCGGAAGCGGGGTCGAACGACCCGTCCCCGTCGGAGGTGTGGACGACCGCCCAGAGGCTGTACCGGGCGTCGAGCGACCCGTAGTACGACCCGTTCATCGACACCGTCACGTTCTCGTGGGTCCCGGCGGACAGGGCGGTCTGGCCGACGACCTGCCCCGGCGAGTAGTCCTGCTCGGTCGCGTGGATCGCGACGTAGCCGTCCGACGCCAGCGAGACGTTCCGGATCGTCACGTTCGGGCCGTCGGTCGTCTGGCGGACCTCGAACGGGTTGGCGGCGACGACGTACGCCTGCCCGGAATCGGCCTTCGCCACCGGAATCGCTCGCCCGGTGAATCCGCCGAACGACCGGAATATCTCGTCGTCCCCTCGCTCAAACCGGCCGTCGCCGTCGTTCCGGTGGAGCGTGGCCCAGACGGTCACCGTGTCGCCAGCCGAGCGCCAGAACTGCCGGTCCATCCGTATCGGGACCGAGGAGTGGTAGCCCGGGCCGAACTGCCGGACGCCGACCACCTTCCCGGGCTCGCCGCCCTTGTCGGCGTGGAGGACGAGGTACCCCCCGTTCTGGAGGAAGAAGTTCTCGACGACGACGGTGCCGTCGCTCGATACCTGCGGGTCGACCGTGAGGTGGTTGCCGTGCGCCGCCGCGACGCCGGCGAGGCCGGCGGTGACGAGCAGACACGCCACGGCTACCACCGTCGTCCGCGTCCTATCGTGCATGGTTTAGAGGGAGGACGGCCCCGAGCGACGGCCGTCTATCTGCTCCGGCGACGACGGCGCGGGGCCGCCGTCGAACGAGTCGCCCGCCTACTGGTTGTTCTGCCACTGCGCGATGAGCTCCTGCAGCCGGTCGGTCGTCATCTCGACGTTGTCGCCCGCGACGCCCGTGTTCGGCACGGTCTCGCCCTCCTCCCAGTAGGAGACGGCCTGCTCTATCTCGTCGCGCTCAAGCCGGCCGTTGTCGTTCGCGTCGATGGCCTCCTCGACCGAGAGCACCGGCGGCTCCTCGTTGCGGACCCGGAACGTGTAGATGCCGGTCTCGAGGTCGCTGACGACCACGACGTCCCTGCCGGCGTGGTAGTCTGCGCCCCACGCCATCGGGGCCGCCCCGACCCAGGACGCGCCGTTGGCCTGGTCGGCCCGGTCGTCGGTGAGGTACTGGTGGGCGGGCACCGGGTCGGTCGGGTCCGAGATGTCGAACACCACCGCGCCCTCGTGGTAGCAGCCGTCGACCAGCAGCCGGCGGCCGTCCTTGTGGACGACCTGGTGGTTGTGCGTCGTCCAGTCGTAGAGCTCGACGTCCTCGTCCTGCCGGATGGCGTTCGGCCCGTGGGTGAAGCCGATGTGGACCGGGTTCTCGAACGACCCCTGGTCCCAGCCGACGTCGAGGATGTGCTTGCCGCCGGGCAGCCCCGTCCCCTTCTCGTCGCCGAGGACGACCAGGTCGTCGACCGGGTCGGCCGCCGCGAAGTGGGCGAGTTCGTAGCCCGGCGTGCCGACCTCGGTGTACTGAGGCCTGTACTTGTAGTCGAAGGTCCCGACCAGTTGGAGGTTCCGCGGGTCGCTGATGTCGTGGGCGGCGTAGCCCACGAAGTTCCCGGCGATGTACGCCGAGTGGAGCATGTCACGCTGGCGGTCGAGCGTGATGTCGTGGTTCGAACCCATCGGCTCGAACTCCCCGATCATCTGGGGGTTCGCCGGGTCGCTGGTGTCCCACGCCGTGATGCCCTCCGAGACCGCCGACGGGTTCTCGACGTTCTGGAGGTCGCCTATCGGCGAGTTGACCAGGTAGAGGACTGGTTCGCTGTAGTGGGCCTCCATGTTGTGGACGCCCGACGGTCGGTCGATGCGGCCGATTATCTCGGGTTCTTCGACGCTGCCCTGGCCGTACCCGTAGTCGATTATCTCGACACCGCCTTGTCCCTGGTCGTCGTTGGGCTCCTGGCTCCGGTAGTACAGACCGTTGCGGGCGTCGAACTCCACGTCGGCGTTCCGGGTGTGCTCCGACGAGGGAACCCGGTGTGCCTGCTGGGGGTTCGAGAGGTCGCTCAGGTCGACCAGGAACGACCCGCCGGTCCCGAGATAGCTCCCGAGCGCGGCGTACTGGCCGTCGGGTCGGATGGCCTCCTCGGCGTAGCCGCCCTCCGGGTCCGAGAGCAGCGAGTGGCCGAGCCGCTCCAGCCGCCCCCGAACGGTTCGAGATTGGTTCTCCTGTGCCCCTACTGTCCCCGCGCCGCCCGCGACGAGCGTCGTCACACCGAGTGTCTTGAGGAAACCGCGTCGAGTTCTCTCGACCATTCCCTGTGAAACCCCAACACAGATAGTTATGAATATTCGCCATTCTTTGAACACTGGCGCGAATCGATTCTAGTGTCAACCATTTCTGCACGAATCTCGCGGTCGACGGGGAACGCTCTAACTGTCGCCGCGAACCGGCCCGGGTCGCCCGGGTCGGTCCCCGTCGACTCGACCGCGGCCAGCGAGGTTACCCGGACGCGGTCGTCGTCTCGGCCCCCGCGGCTTCTGACTGGTCGCCATCGGTCGTCACCGTCGCCGTGCCTGGTCCCGCTTCGGGAACCGGACCTTCGAAGACGAGCTCCGTGCCCGGACCGACGCCGGTCTCGTTGGCGAACCCGCGCGGGAGTTCGACCACGTACTTCGCCTGCCCGTCGCTACTGTACCGGTCCACCTCCGAGTCCGGGGCGTTCGGCTGGGCCTGGGCGTGTTCGACGTTCAGCACCGTCCCGTTCGGGGCGACGAAGATGATGTCGAGGTCGACGTAGGTGTTCTTCATCCAGAATGTGCGCGGATCGCGCTCGTCGTAGACGAACACCATGCCGCTCCGGTCGGCCAGCGACTGTCGGTACATCAACCCCCGCTGGCGCTCCTCGGACTCGTCGGCGACCCGGAGGGTCACCGTGACGTTGTCGCCGTCGGGCACGACGAACGTCGCGGTCACGTTCCGCTCGACGTCCGTCGTCGCCGGAAGAGTGGTCGTCGTCTCCATCTCAGCGGTCGTCTCGGCACTCTCCTCGGCGGTCGTGGTCGCCATCGCTTCCATAGTCGTCTGCTCCGCCGCCGCGGTGGTCTCGGTCGCAGTGGTCGTCGCGGCGGCCTCGCCCGCGGCGGTCGTGGTGGCGTTCGCCGTCTCGTTCGGGACCGGTTCGCCGCTCAGGTTGACCTGTACGGCCGTTGCGGCCGCCTCCATGCTCTCACCGAAGCCGCTGGCGGAGACGAAGTACGGCCCCTCGGCCGCCTCGCGGTCGGTCCCCAGCAGGACCGAGACGTCGAGCGACTCGCCGGGCGCCAGCGACTCGGTCGACGCCCACGCGGCGTTCTCCTCGCTCCACGTCACGTTCCCCGGTTCGGTGTGGTTCAGCACCGTCCAGTTCGACGGCACGCCGGCGAGGCTGACGACCGGCGCGACCGTCTCGTTCTCGCCCTCGTTGGCGAGCGAGAGCTCTACCGTGACGTTCTCGCCCGGCCGGACCGACTCCGGCCCCGAGGCCGACAGCGACAGCGGCGCCTCGTCGCCGAACGAGCCGACCGGGAACTCCTCGACGGCGGTCGCGACGCTCCCGCCCGCGTCGAACGCCCGGGCCGAGACGTGGTACACCGACTGGGCCGTCTCGTTGGGGAGTCGGAGCGTCACCGAGACGTTCAGCGACTCGCCGGGCGCGAGCGACTCGGTCGACGCCCACGCGGTGTTGGTCTCGCTCCACGTCACGTTCGGGCCGGCCGACTGGGTCACGACCTCCCAGCCGCCCGGCACGTTCGCGAGTTCGACCACCGGCGCCGTGCTCGGTCCGTCGCCGGTGTTGGTCAGCGTGAAGTTGGCGGTGACGTTCTGGCCCGGAACGATGACGCTAGAGCCGTTCGCCGCGAGCTGCAGATCGGCCTCAGCACCCTGTACCCCCACTGCGTCCGACGGCTGGCCCGCCGCGGGCGCGAGCGCGCCCGCCGCGACCAGCGACAGTGCCACGATTACCGGCACCGCGACGGCGAAAACTTCCCCCGATTCGGTTGTCATTTCTCCAGACACAACGCACAAGCTATCCGCATATATTGATTCTGCATAGTATCTCCCGAGGATAATCCAGAATAAATGACCGAAGTGTCGCGAACGCTCCGATTACAGGGGCGCGACGAGGTCCGCCAGCGCCGCCTTCGGGTCGTCGGCCTTGGCGACGCCGCTCGCCAGCAGCACGCCCTCGGCGCCGAGCTCCCGGGCCGACGTCAGGTCCTCGCCGGTCGAGATGCCCGCGCCGCAGTAGACCGGCACCGAGTCGTCGACCGCCTCGGCGGCCGCCACGGCGTCGGTGACCACGTCTGGGTCGGCCTTGCTGACCGGCGTGCCGGTGCCGATGAGTTCGGGCGGTTCGACCGCGACCGCGTCCGGACCGAGCGCGGCGACCGCGCCGATCTGGTCGGGGTTGTTCGCGCAGACGCAGGTCTCGAGGCCCGCGCGCTCGGCGGCGTCGAGCGACGCGTCGATGTCCGCGAGCTTCAGGCGGCGCTCGGAGTGGTTGAGCAGCGTCCCGGTCGCGCCCGCGTCGGCGGCCGCCTCCGCGAGCGTCGACCCGGTGTGGCTGCCGTGTTCGACCGAACTGACGTGCTGGGCCCACGTCTCGACGCCGGTGTCGGCGACGCGGTCGAGGTGGGCGGCCTGGGGCGCCACGGCGATGTCGGCGCCGGTCTCGTCGGCGACCTCGCTGGCGGTGCTCGCGACGTCGACCGGGTCGCACGGGTAGGCCTTCAGGTTGACGACGACCTTCATGGCTGAACCGACCGCCGGGCGCGACTAATAGGTTGCGAGACCGGCAGACGCCGACTCCACATGGCAACCCCTAAGTTTTAGGCTGGCCTAACTCGACCGCGATGGAACTGACGCGCCGGGACGCGCTTGTAGCGCTGGCAGCCGGCGGCGCCGCGGTCGGGGCCGGCGCCGTGGTCGAAGACGGCCGGGTCGCTGAACGACTGCTCGCGGACGACGCCGGCGGGAGTGATGCCGCTGCCAGCGATTCCTCCCCCGAGGACCACCTGGAGACCCTGCTCTCGGTCGCGGACGTGGTCTACCCCGCCGCGGTCTCGGGCGTCGAGGAGTTCGTCCGGACCTACGCGCTGGGCCGCGTCGAGGACCGTCCCGAGTACCGCGCGGGGATGGTCGACGCTGTCTCGACGCTCGACGAGTACGCCCGGACGTGGCACGACGCCCCCTTCCGGGACCTCGACGCCGAGACCCGGGAATCGGTGCTCGACCAGATGGGCGTCGACACCGCCGACCCGGCCCCGGAGGGCGCCGACCGCGAGCGCGTCCGGTACTACCTGGTCAACGAACTGCTGTACGCGCTCTACACCTCGCCCACGGGCGGGAAGCTGGTCGGCATCGAGAACCCCCAGGGCCACCCAGGTGGGACCGCGAGCTACCGGCGGGGGCCGCAGGGATGACGGAACGCGAGGGGAGCGCGCCATCGGCGTCGGCCGGCGGGGACGTCGATAGAACGCCCTCGGAACGCGCCGACGTCTGCGTCGTCGGCGCCGGGCCGGCGGGCGCACTGGTCGCCCACCGCCTCGCCGAGCGGGGTCGCGATGTGGTGGTGCTGGAGGCCGGCGAGCGGTTCGACCCCGCCGACCGCGAGCGCCGGATGGAGCGCTCGATCCGGCCCGGCCACGACCCCCTCTCGGTCTGGGAGCTGGGCGGCCCGCGCGACGCGTACGCCTCCGAGGGCGAGCGGTTCTACCCGCTGAACCGGGCCCGGGTCAAGGGCGTCGGCGGGTCGACCCTCCACTGGCAGGGGATGGTGATGCGCCTCCACGAGTCGGACTTCGAGGAGTGGCCCATCGACTACCGGGACCTCCGGCCGTACTACGCCGAGGCCGAGCGAGCGCTGGGAGTCGCCGGGGCCGACGACAACCCGTACGCGCCGCCCCGCGAGGAGCCGTTCCCGCTGCCGGCCTTCGGGCCCTCCTACAGCGACTCCATCTTCGCCGAGGCCTGCGAGCGCCTCGGCGTGACGATGCACTCGGTGCCCAACGCCCGCAACTCCGAGGGCTACGACGGCCGGGGCGCCTGCGTCGGGTACGGGACCTGCAAGCCGGTCTGTCCGTCCGGCGCGAAGTACTCGGCCGATCACCACGTCCGGAAGGCCGAGGCGGAAGGGGCGCGCGTCCTCGACCGAGTTCCGGTCCAGCGCCTCGTCCACGACGATGCGGGCGAGCGCGTGACCGCCGCGGTGTACGCCACGCCGGAGGGCGAGACCCACCGCCAGGAGGCCCGGGAGTTCGTCTTGGCCGCGGGCGGCGTCGAGATTCCCCGCCTCCTGCTGCTCTCGGAGTCCGAGCGGTACCCCGACGGCCTCGCCAACTCCTCCGGGGCGGTCGGCCGGTACTTCATGGACCACCTGTTCGCGGGCGTCGGCGGCACCCTCGACCGCCGGACCCGCCAGAACCACGTCGGGTTCATCACCAGCGAGTGCCACCAGTTCTACGACGACCCGACGCGGGGGACCGAGGGCCGGGGCACGGACGGGTCGGCGAGCGGAATCCCGGCGTGGTCCCGCGGGGGCGACGAACCCGTCCCGGGCCCCATCAAACTTGAGTTCCTCAACTACGCCGGCCCCTCGCCGGTCGAGACGGCGCTGTCGGGCGACGAGTGGGGCGACGACCTGCTCGACACGCTCCGGGAGGGGTACGGCAACGCGATCGCGACGGGCGGACTGGTCGGCCAGCGCCCACGGAAGGAGAACCGCATCGCGCTGGACCCGACCACGACCGACGACCACGGCAATCCCGTGCCCGAGATCCACTGGCGCCTCGACGCCCGGACGAGGGCCACGCTCCGGCGCGCGAACGAGATCCAGCGCGCGGTCATGGACGAACTCGGCGCGGACGTCTCGTGGACCGTCGGTCCGGAGAACACCGGCCCGGCGTTCCATCACATGGGAACTACCCGCATGGGAACCGACCCGGCCGAGAGCGTGGTGAACCCCCGACTCCGGACCCACGACCTCCGGAACCTCTCGGTCGCGTCGAGCAGCGTCTTCGCCACGAGCGGGGCGCTCAACCCGACGCTGACCATCGCGGCGCTCGCGCTGAAGGCCGCCGACCACGTCGACGAGCGACTGTAGTGTTGGGGGCGGGCGCCCGGCGGGCAATCGTCTGGAGAGGCCGCACACGATAATCACGTTTTTCTGATACACCCGTGTCCGAGTACAGGTGAGCAGAATCATCGCCATCGGTGGCGGCGAGATCAGGGACCGAGAGACCGAGCCGATAGACCGCCGCATCTGCGGATCGACCGGCGAAGACTCGCCCGCCGCCCTGTTCGTCCCGACGGCGAGCGGCGACGCGGCCGGGTACTGCGACGGGTTCGACGCGTACTACGGCGACCACTTCGGGTGCCGGACGCGCCATCTGACGCTCCACGACGAGGACGTTGACGAGGACGAGATCCGGGCCGACGTCGAGTGGGCCGACCTCGCGTACGTCGGCGGCGGGAGCACTCCGCTGCTGCTGGAGCGGTGGCGCGAGACCGGAGCCGACCGACTGCTCCGCGAGGCCTGCGAGGACGGGACCGTGCTCGCCGGCCTCAGCGCCGGCGCGATGTGCTGGTTCGCGAGCGGCCTGTCCGACGCGGCGGACGACGCGGCGTACGCGGGCGTGGAGTGCCTGGGCTGGGTCGACGACATCGCGGTCACGCCGCACGCTCATCCACTTCGGCGCGCTGCGTTCCGTGAGTACCTGTCAACGCGGTCCGAGGCAGGAATTGCGCTCGAAGACGGCTGCGCGATCGAGATCCGGGACGACGAGTTCCGCGTCCTCTCTGTCGGCGGCGACGAAACCGCCTACAGTTACCGCCACCGCGACGGCACGATTCGGGTCGCCGAACTCGGCGAGAGCGAGGCGTTCCGGGACCTCGAAACGCTCCGCTGAGACCGATCCCACGTACTCGCTCTCGCTACTTGCAGGTGGAACGGAATCGAGCGATCCATTGCCCCTATGGCCGGAGTCGGAGCGGTCTCGGCACGAATTTGGAAAAACTCCTAATGGGTCCGACGTCGCGAGTGGGAGTATGTCCCACGACCGACCCGACGCGCGGACCCGCCGCCGACTCCTCGGCGTGGCCGCGGCGACCGGCGCGAGCGCGCTCGCGGGCTGTACCGGCGGTCTGTCCGCCGATTTCCCCGGCGCCGGTGATACGGAGGCGACGACCGCGACCACCACCGGCCCGCCGCTCGGCGACCACCCCGCCGCCGAGGGTATCGCCGACCAGGCCCGGTTCGGTCCGCCGCCGGCCGACGCCGAGGGGGTCGTCGTCGCGTTCGAGGACCCCTCCTGCCCGCGCTGCGCCGCCTGGGAGACCGGAACGGTGCCGAAGCTCCGGGAGCGACTCGGCGACCGCGTCGCGGTCGTCTTCCGGTCCTACCCGGTCATCTACCCGTGGGGGAGGCCCGCGACCCAGGCCATCGAGGCCGCGTTCGCCCGCGAAACCGGGAGTAAGGCGACCCAGGCGACGACCGACGAGCGGTCGACCACCACCTCCGGCCCGACGCCCTACGGAACTCGACAGGGGTCGACCGCGACGTGGGCGCTGATACGCCACTACTTCGAGAATCAGGACCGCTTCGACGCCGACAACGTCCTCGACCTCACCCGGGCGTTCCTCGCCGAGGAGACGGACCTCGACGCCGACGCGGTGGTCGCGGACGCCGAGGCGAAAGCGCACGACGACGCGGTGCAGGCCGACCTCGCGGGGGGCGATGCGGCGGGGGTCGGCCGGACCACGCCGACCGTCTTCCTGTTCCGCGACGGCGAGTTCCGGACGAGCGCGAGGGGGAGCATCAGCTTCCGGGTCGTGAACGCCGCGCTCGGCCTATGAGCCGCCCGACCGGTTCCCGGCTCCGACCGCGACTGCCGACCCGCGCCGACGACTGGCGGCTGATGGCCCGGACGGTCCGCCTCGTGCTGGGACTGCCGGCGTACGCCGCGCTCGCGCTGAGCGCGGCAGTCGTCGCGCTCTCGGCGTTCGTGCTCGGCCAGAATCTCGCGCTGACGCGGTTCGCTGTGTCGGCACCCACAGGGCTCGCGGACAGGGCGACGATTCTGCTCGGTCTCTACCCCTTCCTCGGCACGAACTACGGTCCGGTCGCCGAACTGCTGCTCGTGGCCGTGGCGGCCCTCTCGGGCGTCGACGTGGCGCTCGTCGGCTACCACTTCCGGGAGCACGGGCTGGGCGGACGGGAGGGAGAGCCGGGCGGCGTCGCCGGAGGGGGAACGGTGGGACTCATCCTCGGCGCACTCGGGGCCGGCTGCGCAGCCTGCGGTTCGGCCGTCCTCGCGGGCCTGTTCTCGCTGTTCGGGGTTGCGGGCGCGGCGACCCTGCTCCCGTTCGACGGCGTGGAGTTCTCGGTGCTGGCGCTGGTCGCGCTCGTGCTGTCGATACACTGGGTCGCGGACGGGATGCGGGGCGGCGAGATCCGGGGCTGTCCGGTCTGATCTTCCGGGGCGGACGCCTGCGCTCGACGTCGAGTTCCGAACTCGGCGGCGCTACTCGAACTCCGGAAGGATCTCGTCCTCGTAGAGGTCGAACAGCGCCTCCTGGTCCGGGCCGATCTGGTGGACGTACACGTGGTCGTAGCCCGCGTCGACGAACTTCTGCAGGTTCTCGACGTGGGCCTGCGGGTCGGGGTCGGTCACGATGCTGTCGGCCTCCCGGACCTGCTCTTTCGTGACCATCTGACTGGCCTGCTCGAAGAACTCGGGGATCTCGAGTTCGCTGGAGAGCTGGCCCGGGATGAGACTGTTGGGCCACCACTCGTGAGCGGTCTCGACCGCCTCGTCCTCGCTGTCGGCGTAGCAGACGGTGAGCTGGCTGAACTTCGGCCCCTCGCCGCCCTCCTGCTCGAAGGTCTCGACCACGTCCTGGGGGCCGACCGACCAGAACCCGTCGCCGAGGTCGGCCGCGCGCTTCGCGGCGTGCTCGCCGTACGCCGAGACGACGACCGGCGGGGTCTCCTCGGGCGTGGTGAACAGCCTGGCGTTCCGGACGGTGTAGTGGTCGCCCTGGTGGTTGACCATCTCGCCGGTCCAGAGCTTCCGGACGACCTCGACCGCCTCGTCGAGCATGTCGAGCCGGACGCGGTGGGAGGGCCACTGCTCGCCCGTGACGTGCTCGTTCAGGTTCTCGCCGGTCCCGACGCCGAAGTAGAACTGCTGGCCGGACTCCTCGAACATCTTGGCGACCGTGGCGGTGGCCTGCGCGAGGATGGCGGGATCGTACCGGATGATGGGACAGGTCACGCCCACGCCCACGTCGATGTCGTCGGTCGCCGCGGCGACGCCGCCGAGCGTCGACCACGCGAACGGCGCGTTGCCCTGCTGGCTCACCCAGGGGTGGTAGTGGTCGGAGATCGAGGCGAAGTCGAAGCCGACCTCCTCGGCGCGGACGGCGTGTCGGACGAGGTCTGTGGGGCCGTGCTCCTCGCTGGAGAGCGTGTAGCCGAGTTCGACCATAGAGTCGGCACGGGAGTTGCGGGTAAGGCGGTTGTGGCCACCCGCCTCTACCGGTCGACCGACCCCAGGACGATGTCGAGGCTCCCGAGCGCGGCGACGAGGTCGGGGACGTACTCGCCCTCCGCCATCGCTTCGAGCGCGTGGAGGTTGTTGAAACACGGGCTCCGGATCTTGAACCGCGCGGGCTTGGAGGTCCCGTCCGACCGGATGTAGATGCCCATCTCGCCCTTCGCGGCCTCGACCGCCTCGTACACCTCGGTGTCGGGGTCGGGCTTGAGCGTCCGGGGGACGTTGGACTGGATGGTGCGGTCGTCCTCGGGCCAGTCCTCGAGCAGGTCGACGCACTGGCTGATGATCTTTGCCGACTCCTCGACCTCCTGCATCCGGACCAGCACCCGGGAGTAGTTGTCGCCGTAGGGCTCGGTGACGACGTTCCAGTCGAGCTCGTCGTAGTAGCCGTAGGGGTCGTCCCGGCGGACGTCGTAGTCGATGCCGGACCCGCGAGCGACCGGCCCTGTGCAGCCGTAGTCCTTGGCGGTCTCGGCGTCGATGACCCCGGTGTCCACCGTCCGCTTCTGGAAGATCTCGTTGTCGGTCATCATGTTGTGGTACTCCTGGACGCGCCGGGGCAGGTCGTCGAGGAAGTCCCGGATCTTGTCGAAGAACTCGTCGCGGGGCTCCGGGATGTCCCAGACGACGCCGCCGAGCCGGAAGTAGTTGAACATCATGCGCTGGCCCGTCAGGTCCTCCATGATGTTCTGGACGACCTCGCGGTCGCGGATGGCGTACATGAAGATGGCCGTGAAGTCGCCGTACACGTCGAGCGCGAACGTCCCGAGGGCGAGCATGTGGCCCATGATGCGGGTGAGTTCGACCGACATCGTCCGGATGACCTGGGCGTACTCGGGCACGTCGATGTCGGCGAGGGTCTCGGCCACGCGGGCGTACGCCCACTCGTTGGGCAGGTTCGCGGTGTAGTCCCACCGGTCGGGGTACGGCATGATCTGGTAGCGGTAGTTGTCCTGCTGGCACATCTGCTCCTCGCAGCGGTGGAGGTAGCCGATGTCGGGTTCGACGTCCGCGACCTGCTCGCCGTCCAGCACCGTCTTGAGGTGGAGCACGCCGTGGGTCGCGGGGTGGTGGGGTCCGATGTTGACGAACATCGTGTCCGACTCGGTGTCCTTCCCGGACTCGGCGAGCGGATTGACGTGCTCCTCGAGCGAGACCACCTGCGGCTTGTTCTGGTCGTAGTCCCGGCTCAGCGGGTGGCCCTGCCAGGTCTCGGGCAGCAGGATTCGCCGGAGGTCCGGATGGCCCTCGTACTCGATGCCGACGAGGTCGTACGCCTCGCGCTCGTGCCACTCGGCGGTCTTGTACACCGACGCCGCCGACTCGTTCCACGGGTCGTCGGAGTCGGTCGGGACGACCACGCTGACCTGCTGGGTCCGGTCGTCGTACTTGGTCAGGTGGTAGATGCTCTCGTAGCGGTCCTCGTACTCCTGGGCGGTCAGCAGCGAGAGGTGGTCGAAGCCCGCCTCCTCCTTTAGCGTCCGGAGGACGTCCTCGACGGCGTCCGGGCGGATCACGAACCCCTCGGCGTTGAGGTGCTCCTCCCGGCGGAGCACCTGCTCGTCGAGCAGGGCCTCGAGTTCGTCGTAGTCGACCCCGTACTGCTCGGGCGGCGCGGCGTCCGGGTCGGTCTCGGGCGCGTCGCTCATCGGCGACCACCGCGAGCGCGGCCGTGACTATTGGTAGCAAGTAGCGCGTGCATTCCCATTCCCGCATCAGTTTCGGTCTCGGACATCAATAGGACTAACGTCTGTCACCGCCGGCGGCGACCGCGAAAAAAGCGCGAGTTCGGGCGAATCGGTCAGTACTGCGGGCGCCGGTGGCGCTCCTCGCCGCGGCGACTCCGGTCGGACTCGTCGGCCTGTGACGACTGGCTGCCTTCACCCCGGGTCTGCTCGCTCCGGCGACCCTGGTGCTCCTGCCCGCGAATCATGGTCTGCTGGACCGGGCTGAAGCCGCTCTCGGAGCTGCCCCCGTACTGGTTCTGGCCCTGCTCCTGGCGGCCTTGCTGTCCGGACTGGCGGTGCTGTCCGGACTGGCGGTGCTGCTCGGACCGCTGCTGTTGGCCGGACTGGCCGTATCGCTGGTGCTGGCCGTGTTGGCTACTCTGATGTTGTCCGGACTGCTGACCGGACTGTTGGCCAGTCTGCTGATGCTGGCCCTGACCGCCCTGCCGGCTGTCGTCGCCGGTGTACTGGCCGCCGCTGCCGCCGTGCTCGCTCAGTTGGTGGACGCCGCTCTCCTGGTGGCGGCTCCCGCCGCGGTTCTGGTTCTGGCCGACCTCGTGGCGCTGATCGCTCTGATGGCGCCCGGACTGCTCGTTGCGGCCGGACTGCTGGGAGCCACCGGACTGCCGACGGTTGCTGCCGTATCGGTTGGACTGCTGGCTCTGCTGGTCCTGCTGACCCTGCTGGCTGCTCCCGTGATGGTGGTGATGATGGTGATGGTGCTGCTCGCCGGACTGGTCGCCCAGCTGCTGGTCGCCGTGCTCCCGGACGTCCCGGCCGCCCATCTGGTGCTGACCGGTCTGATGCTGACCGGACTGGCTGCGCTGGTCGGACTGTCCCCGCTGGCCGGACTGTTGATACTGGCTCGACTGCCGGTCCGACTGATGGCCGGCGCCGGTCTGGTGCTGGCCGGGCAGGTTCTGCTGGGACTGATCGGCTCGTCGCTCTCGGCCGCCGGTCGAGTAGCGGCCCTGGGTGTCGCCTTCGCCCTGTTCGCTGCGCTGGTACTGACTGGACTCTTCGCGGTCGCTCCCCCAACGGTTGCGGTTGTCTCGTGCCATGGTTGAATCCCCCGTTAGATACTCCGCGGGTCTCTCCTTATGTGTACTGGGCGGATTCTGACAAAATGCCGCCGGGCGTCGGGTTGGGCGGGGAACTCGGCCGGAGCTCGTCGTCTCGCGGCGCGGCGGTAGTGACAGCTGGCGGTCAATTCAGGTGGCGGGCTGGCGGAGGTGAGCAACCTTAAGGCAGGCCGCCCACACCTCTCCCACATGGAACCACGGGACCTCTCTTCGCACACGGTGTACCAGGCCGGACGGGGCGTCGAGGAGGTCGCCCGGGAGCTCGGACTCGACCCCGACGACCTCGTGAAGCTCGCGTCGAACGAGAACCCCTTCGGCCCGAGCCCGGCCGCGGTCGAGGCCATCCGGGAGGCGGCCGACACGGCCAGCTCCTACCCCAAGGCCTCCCACGCCGACCTCACCGAGCGGCTGGCCGACCGGTGGGACGTCGCACCCGCGCAGGTCTGGCTGGGCAACGGCGGCGACGGCGTGCTCGACTACCTCGCCCGCGCGATGCTCGACCCCGGCGACTCCGTCCTCGTGCCGACGCCCGGGTTCGCCTACTACGGGATGAGCGCGCGCTTCCACCACGGCGAGGTCGAGGAGTACAGCCTGTCGAGGACCGACGACTTCGCGCTGACGTCCGAGACAGTCCTCTCGGACTACGATGGCGAGCGGATCGTCTACCTCACGAGCCCGCACAACCCGACCGGCAAGCGGTTCGACCGCGACGCGGTCGCCGAGATCGCCGGCGAGACCGACGAGGACACCCTCGTCGTCGTCGACGAGGCGTACGGCGAGTTCGCCGACGCCCCGAGCGCGGTCGACCTCGTCGACTCGCGGGACGACGTGGCGGTCCTCCGGACGTTCTCGAAGGTGTACGGGCTGGCCGGCGTCCGACTCGGCTACGGCATCGTCCCGGAGGAGTGGGCCGACGCCTACGCGCGGGTGAATACCCCCTTCGCCGCGAGCGAGATCGCCTGCCGGGCCGGCCTCGCCGCGCTCGACGACGACGAACACGCCGAGCGGACGGTCGAGACCGCCGCCTGGGCGCGCGAGTACGTGTACGAGCACCTCGACGCGCCGACGTGGGAGAGCCACGGCAACTTCGTGCTCGCGGAGGTCGGCGAGGCGAGCGAGGTCGCCGACGAACTCCAGCGGCGGGGCGTCATCGTCCGGGACTGCACCAGCTTCGGCCTGCCCGAGTGCGTCCGCATCACCTGCGGCACCGAGGAGGAGACCCGGCGGGCGGTCTCGGAGCTCAACGAGGTGCTGTCGTCGTGAGGGTCGCGGTCACCGGGACGCCCGGCACGGGCAAAACCTCGGCGGTCGAGGTGCTGGCGGCCGACAAGGAGTTCGCCGACTTCGACCTCGAGGTCGTCCACCTCAACGACCTCATCCGCGAGGAGGGACTCTGGGACGAGCGCGACGAGGAGCGCGACAGCCTCGTCGCGGACCTCGACGCAGTGGCCGACCGACTCGCGAACCGCAACGACGTCCTGGTGGAGTCGCACCTCGCCCACCACCTCGACGCCGACCGTGTCGTCGTGCTGCGGTGCCACCCCGAGGAGCTGGAACGCCGGCTCACCGAGCGCGGGGAATCCGAGTCGAAAGCTGAGGAAAACGCCGAGTCAGCGAAGCTGCCTCGAGCTCTCGCTCGCAAGGCTCGCGAGAATGCGGAGAGCGAGGCCCTGGACGTCGTCCTCTCGGAGGCCGTGAGCGAGCACGGCGTCGAGAGCGTCTACGAGGTCGAGACGACCGACCGCGACCCCGAGGCGGTGGCCGCCGAGATCGCGGCGGTCGTCGCGGGCGACCGCGAGCCCAGCGCGGGCACGGTGGACTACCTCGAGTACCTATGACGCTCGACCAGTTCCGCCACGTGGCCGACCGGCTGCTCGACCCGTTCGTCTCGCTGTCGACCCGGCTGGGGTTGACCCCCGACAGCGTCAGCGTCGTCGCGTTCGCGTTGGCCGGCGGCGCCGCCGGCGCGTTCTACCTCGGCGGACGGGCGCCGATCTGGTACTTCGCGGGGGCCGTCCTGGTGTTCCTCAACGGGTGGCTCGACCTGCTCGACGGCGCACTGGCGCGGGAGCTCGGCACCGACTCGGAGGCCGGCGACCTGCTCGACCACGTGCTCGACCGGTACGCCGACATCGTCATCATCGCGGGGCTGGCGGCCGGCATCGACCGGTACGCGCTGGGCCTGGCCGCGGTGACCGGCGTGCTGATGACCTCCTACCTCGGGACCCAGGCCCAGGCGGTCGGGCTCGACCGGGTGTACGGCGGTCTGCTCGGCCGGGCCGACCGGCTCGCGCTCATGGGCGCGACCGGCCTCCTCGCGGCCGCGGTGTCGGTCGAGCCGGCCGGGCTGTCGGTCGTGGGATGGCTGCTCGCGGTCTTCGCGGTAGTCGGCCACTTCACCGCGCTCCAGCGGTTCTACTACGCGTGGAAGGCGCTGTCGTAGGCGCGACCGTCGGCCGTCGATTTCGCGACCGTCGGGCGGGAGGACCGGCGGCATCCGGACGAGGCGGGCATCGAACCGGTGGAAGTATCAGTTAGGTTTTTCACATTCGGTGGTGTCGAAATCAAGCGAGGGACCGCACGATGACCGACGACCGACCCGGCGAACCGGGTATCAGCGTGGAGTTGGAGGAGATTCTGCCGGCGAACAGCCACATCACCATGGAGGAGTTCCTCGCGGTCGCCGAGGAGGTGGACTCGCTGTTCGAGTTGAGCCGCGAGACCCGGCTCTCGCGCGAGACCTGCCGGCGGGTCCTGAAGTACTACCGGCGGAGCGAGGAGGTCAAGCAGGGTTTCGGCTACCTCCGGGACAAGCGCGGCGACGACAGACTGCCGTGACGATGGCTCGCCGCGGCGGACTGTCGTAGGGTGATTCGGGGGCGAGCGCCGGGCGCGACCGGGGACCGCGTCGGCGTGGAATTTAAGAGCGGCGACAGACTACCTCCCCCTATGGTACAGTGTGAGATGTGCGGTGCCGAGACGAGTTCCCCGAAGACCGTCAAGGTCGAGGGGGCCGAGTTGGACGTCTGCGACAACTGCGCGGACTTCGGGACCGAGGTGAAGACCCAGGACACCGCGTCGACCTCCACCAAGTACTCGACCTCCTCCTCGTCGGGGAGCTCCGGGTCGTCCTCGTCGTCGGGCTCGACGTCGTCGAGCTCCTCGCAGTCGCGGCGCTCGGACATGTTCGACGACATGGACGAGCTCGCCCAGGACTACGACGAGCGCATCCGGCAGGGCCGGGAGGACGCCGGTCTGAGCCAGGAAGACCTGGCGAGCGAGCTCAACGAGAAGGCCAGCCTCATCCGGAAGCTCGAGCGCGGCGACATCCTGCCGAGCGACGAGGTCCAGCGCAAACTGGAGCGTAAGCTCGACCTCCAGCTGACCGCCGGCGGCTCGGCCGACGAGGAGGAGTGGAGCGGCGGCAGCTCGACCGGCGAGTACACGCTCGGCGACGTCGTCAAGCGGAAGGACTAGCCGGCCCGTCTCGCACGGCCGGTCGTCTCGACTCGGCAGTTCGTTCCGACCGCGCTAGGCCGTCCCCGCGGCGACCCCGCCACCGCGGGTCGCCGATCGCCTGGGAGGCGTCCGTAGACCGAGACTCCTCGCGTGGGACTTCCGACACGCCGGCAGTCCCCGACGGTTCGCAGCGAGCTCTTCTGCGCGAGGTTACATTTACGTAGCCCGTCGACGAAGTCACACGTCACGTGTCCAGTATGCGCGACCTGCTACGCAGGACCGGACGGTTCCTCGACGACCACTGGGTGCTGAAGTGGTTCGTCGCGCCCGTCCTGTTCATGGCTACCCTGCTGCTAGCCGTGGCGCTGGTCGTCACAACCAGACCGGCCGAGTCCGGACAGCTCGTCGGCCTGTTCGTCGGGTTCTCGCTGGCCGTCGTCGCGGTCGGGCTGGCGCTCGACTGGGCGGTCCGGCGCGCGACCGGCTGGAACCTCCTCGCGTCGAACCGCGACCGCGGGTGACCGCGGGGCAGGTCGCTACGAAGTCGAGCGGGAGCGAGGGAGTCGGAAGCGGACCGCCCGGCCTCGGGCGGTCGGCGCTCGCCAACACCCTTTTAGAGGGGAACGGGACTTTAAGTGTGAAACGGGAGTACCTCTACCCGCATCCATGAAGCTCACCTGGTACGGCCACTCGACGTGGCACGTCGACGTCGACGGCACCGAACTGCTCATCGACCCGTTCTTCGACAACCCCAAGACCGAAACCGACCCCGAGGAGCTCGACCCCGACTACCTGTTGCTCACCCACGGTCACGCCGACCACATCGGCGACGTCGACCGCTACGAGGGGACCGAACTGGTCGCGACCCCCGAGGTCGTCGAGTACTGCCGCGACGAGTTCGGCGACTTCGAGGCGGTCGGCGGCATGGGGATGAACCTCGGGGGCACCGTCGATCTCGACGACGCCTTCGTCACGATGGTCCGGGCCGACCACACCAACGGGATGGACACCAGCTACGGCACCTCCGGCGGGATGCCAGCGGGGTTCGTCGTCAGCGACACCAAGCCCACGCAGGTGTCCGACGAGGAGAGCCGGTCGTTCTACCACGCCGGCGACACCTCGCTCCAGACCGAGATGCGCGACGTCGTCGGCCCGTTCCTCGAACCCGACGTCGCCGCGGTGCCCATCGGCGACCACTTCACCATGGGGCCGTGGCAGGCCGCGGTCGCGGTCGACTGGGTCGACGCCGACTACGCGCTCCCAATGCACTACGACACCTTCCCGCCCATCGAGCAGGACCCCGACGACTTCCGGCGCGAGGTCGAGGCCACGGGCAGCGACGCCGAGGTGCGGATTCTGGAGGGCGACGAGACGTTCGACCTCGGCGAGGAACTCGACTACTGACGCCCGGCGGTCCGCCGCCTTCGGTCGGTCCCGGCTTTTCCGACGGCGTGTTCCCTTTCGCGGGTCATCGCGGTTCGCCGGGGCGTTCCGCTCGACCCGGACGTGAGCAATACTTAGGGGTCTGGCGGGCGAAGCTCCGCCCGCATGTCGAAGAACGTCATCACCGTCTCCAGAGAGGGGTACACCGCCGACAACGACATCCGCGAGTTCGAGATGACCGTCGACGCGACCGGCGAGGAGGCGCCCGACACGCTCGAAACGCTGCTCGCCGCGTACGGGTCGTGCTACGTCCCGGCGCTCCGGGTCGGCGCCGAGCAGCGCGACGTCGGCGACCTCGGTCGAATCGAGATCGACGTGAACGGCGACCTCAACGACGACGACAAGCTGAAAGCCGTCCAGTTCGCCGTCAAGACCGAAGCCGAGATGGACGACGGACAGGCCGACGAGGTCGTCACGCGGGCCAACCAGCTCTGCAAGGTCCACGACGCCCTGAAGGCCGAGATCGAGGCCGACGTCACAGTCGAGAGCGACGCGTTCTGAATCGGCACCGGCCGCCGACCCGGCCGTCTTTCGCCAGGAAACTGCCGAATGACGGCCGCTAAGTTGGACTTTTTCTACGAGTGACGCAGCCGGGAGTGCCCCGGCCGAGCGCGCCGGAGCGCCGGACCGCACTCGTGTGTCGCGCTCCCGAGAACTACCACCCGGGTTGATACGGCTGGTCGTAGTGGGTCCTGTCCGGGTGGAGAGATGAGAGAGACAGACTCGAACGACGCGAGGGAGCGCGAGGAGACCGACGACCGGCCGGTCGACCGCCGGACGATGCTGAAGGGGACCGCGGCGGCGGGGCTCGCCGGCGGCGCACTGTCGGGGAGCGGGGCGGCCCAGAGCCTCCCCAACAAGATCAGGATCGAGGCCGACGAGACGCCGCTTTGGTACGAAATCAGCGTGAGCGGGCGGATCGTGAAGGGCTCGCAGGCCGGCGAGACCGACGAGATATCCGACGACGGGACGACCGTCGAGGGGTACGAGCGGGACGACAACAACGGCGTCGACGACTACCGGTTCTCGGGCCGGATCACCGGCTTCGAGGTCACGGAGGGGTCGGTGGATTCGATCAGCGTCAACGGCGAGACCGTCGACGACCCGGTCGGACTCCCGGAGTCGTCGGACGACTCGGACTCGGCGAACGGGTCGCAACTGCCGAACGCGGTCACCATCGAGCCCGGGAACGAGGGCGAGCGGGTGGCCTATCACTTCCGGGTGTCCGGGACCGTCGAGCCCGGGCCGGAGGCCGGCACCCTCGGCGTCGACACCATCGAGGACAACGTCGTCCAGGGCAAGGTCGGCGGGTCCATCGAGGGCAACGACGACCCGGTCGACGACTACCTCTTCTCGGGCGCCATCGCGTTCGACGACGCCGACGGCCCGCTGACCGTGACCATCGAGTTCGGCGGCGAGTGATCGAATCGTCGGTCGGAAGCCGGGCGGCCTTTTTTCCGGACCGGATTCGCCGCGCTCGCTCGGGTCCGCCACAGGTCGTGTGCACGCTCGAGGTCCCGCGCAGAATCCCGTCAGACAGGAAAACCCTCATACCATCCCCAACCCAACGGTTCGGGTATGGCCGAACGCGCGTGGCAGGACATCATCGTCGGCGACCGGATGGCGGTCGACCAGGAGTTCGCACAGCGAGTCACGGATTCGGAGTTCTCCCGTCAGGAGTGGGGGCTCATCATGACCGCGGTGGAGTTCGAGATAGAGCACCCCGACGACGACGAGCGCGCCCGGATCGTCGCCGACACCTCGAAGGTCGAGCAGGTGATGCCCGAACTCGAGAACATCCGCAACCAGATGAACTCGATGGCGGGCGGCGGTGGCGGCGGCGACGGCGGCGGAGGCGTCTTCGACTCGGTGAAGGACGCGCTCGGGCTGGGCGGCGGTGGCGGCGGCGTCGACCGGGAGCGGGTCGAGGCGGCCAACCGGCTCGCTCAGGAGTACGCGGGCGAGCTCCAGCAGCGGCTCGAGTCCCAGGGCAAGTGGAAGCAGGTCCGCAACGCCGCGAGCGACTGATGTGCGGACACCGACCCGAGCGGACGCTCCTGTCGGGGAGCTTCGCCCCGGGCGCGTGGCGGTACGCCCTGCTGGCGCTCGCGCTGGCGATACCGGTCTCGGTGCTATCGCGGCTCGGGAAGTGCTCGCGGCGCTGGAACCTTGCGGCCCCGGCGCTGGCCGTCGGCGCACTGCTCTTCCACCGCGACCCCGACCGGACCCCGCCCGACTCGGGCGTCCTGGCGCCCGCGGACGGTCGCGTCTCGGTGGTGCGCGAGGAGGGCGACCGGGTCCGCGTCGGCGTGTTCATGAACGTCACCGACGTCCACGTCAACCGCGCGCCGGTCGGCGGTCGGGTCGAAGCGGTCGACCACGAACCGGGCAAGCACCGGCCGGCGTTCTCGAAGGAGTCGGACAGAAACGAGAAGCTCCACGTCCGGTTCCCGGACCACGAGGTGACGCTCGTCGCCGGGGCGTTCGCCCGGCGCATCCACCCCTACGTCGACGAGGGCGACCACCTCGGCCGGGGCGAGCGACTCGGCCACATCTCGTTCGGGAGCCGCGCCGACGTTCTGCTCCCAGAGTCGGTCGACCACGCGGACCTGACCGTCCGGCGGGGTCAGAAGGTCCGGGCGGGCGAGACGAGGATCGCCGAACTCTAGTCGCCGCTGTAGTCGCCGCCGTGAAACAGCGTCCGCTCCTCGGCCTCGTAGATGCTGATGAGTTCGCCGACGATCTCGTCGTAGGACTCGTCCTCCACCCGGAGGCTGTCCAGGCGTTCGATGGTCTCCTCGTCGAGTTCGATCTGTGGCATCGGGCGAGCGTACGCTGCGGACCTCCTTAAGCGACCGGGGCCCCTTCCGAACGGGCGATGCGGTGCGCCGAATGCCCGTCGGTTCGGCCGCTCGCGACACGGAGACGAGTATCCATCCTCCGGTCGGCGGGACGGTCCCGCGTCAATCTCGTCCGGCCACCTTAAATTACGGGTACGATTGCGGAATCAACCGGGCGAGGAAGTCGCGTAACTACCAGTTACCGGTGGCGCCAACGGTTGATTACGGGGATGTAGGTACTGGATAACAAAGTGGGTAGGATTGTGTGTATCTATCGCGCAGACATGACCACGACCGACAACCGCCTCACCAACGGCGACGACACGATGGCCGAGAACCGATGTCAGAGCTGCGGCTCCTTCGTCACGCGGGACTTCGCACGCGTATTCGGGAACAACCACAACGAGGTGTTCGGCTGTCTGGAGTGCATGACCGCGACGGAAGTCAAGAAGGGAGGGGCGCGGGCCGACGAGGTCGACACGACCAACCTCATCGGCGGCCGCGAACCGCTCCGATAACTCGTTCGGGACCGTTCCGGAACTATTCTCGTCGACTCAGAGTTCGGCCAGCACCGCCTCGGTCACGTCGCTCGTCGTCGCGTCGCCGCCGAGGTCGGGGGTGTGGGGCCCCGACGCCAGCACGGACTCCACGGCCGCGCGGACGCGCTGGCCGGCGTCGTCGTAGCCCAGATACTCCAGCAGCATCGCCGCCGACAGGATGGCGGCGCTCGGGTTCGCGACGCCCTCGCCGGCGATGTCGGGTGCGGTGCCGTGGACCGGCTCGAACAGCGCGCGCTCCCCGCCGACGTTCGCGCTGGGTAGCAGGCCCAGCCCGCCGACCAGCCCGGCCGCCAGATCAGACAGCATGTCGCCCGCGAGGTTCGGACAGACGACGACGTCGTAGTCCTCGGGGCGCTGGACCAGATGCATCGCCAGCGCGTCCATCAGCGCGTCGTCGGTCGGCACGTCGTACTCCTCGCCGACCCGCCGCGCGGTCTCCAGGAAGAGCCCGTCGGTGGTCCGCATCACGTTGGCCTTGTGGGCTATCGTCACGCCTAACCCGCGGTCGGCGGCGTACTCGAAGCCGTAACGCGCGATTTCCGCCGAGGCGGACTCGGTAACGACCCGTGTCAGCGTGGTTACGCCCGGCGCAATCTCGGACTCGTGGCCCGCGTAGACGCCCTCGGTGTTCTCCCGGACGAACACCAGGTCGGTCTCGGGGTTCGGGGCGTCGATGCCGGGGTAGGCACGGACCGGCCGGACGTTGGCGAACGAGTCGACCGCCCGCCGGAGCGGGATGATGACGTCGGCCGCGGTCTCGCCGGCCGCGCCGAACAGGGTCGCGTCGGCGCTCGCCGCGAGCTCGCGGGTCTCGTCGGGCAGCGCCTCGCCGGTCCGCTCCTTCACCTCGTCGCCGGCCTCGGCCTCGGTGAACTCGAAGTCGGGGCCGACCGCCTCCAGCACGTCGCGGGCCGCGGCGGTGACCTCCCGTCCGATGCCGTCCCCGGGGATTACGACGACGTGCTCGGAACCGTCCGCAGTCATTCGGCCTCCTCCACGTACGGCAGGCCGGCCGCCGTCGCGGCGACCGACTCGGCGTTCGACTTCAGCAGCGCGGTGGTGTCCCAGACGCCCTCGACCAGCGCCTTGCGCTGGGCGTCGTCGACCGTGGCGTCGATCTCGCGGTCATCGTAGCTGACCGACTCGGCCGCGACGTCGATATCGATCTCGGTGTCGGGGTGCTCGTCGACGTAGTCCTGCAGGGCTTCGATCTCCTGCTGGCTCGCGGTGACCGTCGGAATGCCGAGCGCGAGGCAGTTGCCCGCGAAGATCTCGGCGAAGCTCTCGCCGACGATGGCGTCGATGCCCCAGCGCATCAGCGCCTGCGGGGCGTGCTCGCGCGAGGAGCCGCAGCCGAAGTTGGCGTTGACGACCAGTACCGAGGCGTCCCGGAACCGGTCCTCGTTGAAGGGGTGGTCCTTGACTTCGACGGTTCCACCGTCTCCGTCTCGTTGCTCCTCCGGAGCAACGCCGTCGTCGTCGGTGAACCGCTGGTCCTGGAAGACGAACTGGCCGAGGCCGTCGAAGGTGATCGCCTTCAGGTACCGCGCCGGGATGATCTGGTCGGTGTCGATGTCGTTGCCCCGGAGCGGGATGCCGGTCCCGGAGACGCGCTCGACCGTCTCGATGTCGGTCTCGGTGGTCTGTCCGCTCATGCCCGCGTCACCTCCGAGTCGTCGACGTCGGTCTCGGGGAGCTCCCGGACGTCGGTCACCTCGCCCTCGACCGCGGCGGCGGCGACCATCCGGGGGTTCATCAGCACGGTCCGGCCCTCCTTGCTGCCCTGTCGGCCGACGAAGTTCCGGTTCGACGACGACGCGGAGGCCTCGTCGCCCTCCAGCTGGTCGTCGTTCATGCCGAGGCACATCGAGCAGCCCGCGCCGCGCCAGTCGAACCCGGCCTCGGTGAACACCTCGTCGAGGCCCTCGGCCTCGGCGGCGGCCTTCACGCGCTGGCTGCCGGGCACGACCATCGCGCGGACGTCGTCGTGGACCTCCCGTCCCGCGACGACCCGGGCGGCCCGCCGGAGGTCCGGCAGGCGCGCGTTGGTGCAGGAGCCGAGGAAGGCGACGTCGATCTGGTAGCCCTCCATCGTGTCGCCTGGCTCGACCCGCATGTGCTCCTGGGCCCGCCGGGCGGTGTCCCGCTTGTCTTCGGGTAGCTCCTCGGGGTGGGGAATCGGCTCGGTGACGCCGACGCCCTGGCCCGGCGTCGTGCCCCAGGTCACCATCGGTTCGAGCGCGTCGCCGTCGATGACGACCTCGTCGTCGTACTCGGCGTCGTCGTCCGACGCGATGGACTCCCAGTAGGGTTTGAGTTCCTCGAAGCGCTCGGGGTCGTCGGCGAAGGCGTCGGTGTCGGCGAGCCACTCGTAGGTGGTCTCGTCGGGGTTGACGTACCCCGCCCGGGCGCCGCCCTCGATGGACATGTTGCAGATGCTCATCCGACCCTCCATGTCGAGGTTCTCGACGGCCTCGCCGGCGTACTCGTAGACGTAGCCGACGCCGCCGTCGGTCCCGAGCTTCCGGATGATCTGGAGGATGACGTCCTTGGCCTCCACGCCCTCGCCGAGCTCGCCGGTGACCCGAATCCGGCGGACGTCCTTCTTCTCCATCGCCACGGTGCCGGTCGCGAGCACGTCCCGGATCTGGGAGGTGCCGATGCCGAACGCCAGCGCGCCGAACGCGCCGTGGGTCGAGGTGTGACTGTCGCCGCAGACCACCGTCATGCCGGGCTGGGTCAGCCCCTGCTCCGGGCCGATGACGTGGACGATGCCCTGGTCGCCGGTGTCCGGACTGGAGAACTCGATGCCCGCCTCCCGGACGTTCTCCTCGAGTTCGGCCATCATCTCCTCGGCCGCGCCCTCGTAGGGACGCTCGCGGTCGGCGGTCGGGACGATGTGGTCGACGGTGGCGTGGGTGCGCTCGGGGTACGCGACCTCGAGGTCGCGCTCGCGGAGCATGCCGAACGCCTGCGGACTGGTCACCTCGTGGATGAGGTGGAGGCCCACGAACAGCTGGTCCTGGCCGGTCGGGAGCCCGGCGACCTTGTGGCGGTCCCACACCTTGTCGTACAGGGTGCGCTCGCTCATCGGCACCACCTCCGGTTCGTCCGTACTTCGTTGCAACCCCCGGGCGTCGCTCCGCCGGAGACGTCACTGTTCGTCGCTGCGTCGGAGAAATCAGTTCGTACGTGCATCGCTACGGGCTCACTCTTCGGACTCTACGGTCCGGTACTCGCCGCCCCGCTCGAAGACGCGGTCCGCGCTCTCGCCGTCGTCGTGCGGCGGCGTGTGGCTCACGTCCTTCATCCGGTCGGCAGCCTCGTTCTCTTCGTCCACCTCTTCTTCAGCGGCCTCCGGTTCGACTGCCTCCCGGCGACCCCCGTCCGCGGCGACGACCGGCCCGCGCTCGAAGGGCCGGTTCACGGTGCCGCGGGCGGCGTGCGGGTGGGTGTGGCTCACGTCGCGCATCGGCGTCGCGCCGCGCTCGGTGGTCGTCTCGTCTGGCTCGGTCGCCTCGTGTCGGTCTGTTCGGTTCATTGTCTCAGTCGTCCGCTCGCACTCGCTCGGACTCGTCGTCCTCGGTCGATTCCTCTGCCTGTTCCTCGTCGGCCCACGCGAACAGGGCGCGGAGCCTGGCGCCCACGTCCTCGATGTCGTGGTTCACGTCGGCCTCCTTCTGCTGGCGGTACACCGGCCGGCCGGTCTGGTTCTCCGAGATCCACTCCCGGGCGAACTCGCCGTTCTGGACCTCCTCGAGCGCCTCCTCCATGTTCGCGCGCACGTCCTCGTCGATGATCTCGGGGCCGCGGGTGAGCCCGCCGTACTCGGCGGTGTCCGAGACCGAGTCCCACATCTCGCGCATCCCGCCCTCGTACATCAGGTCGACGATGAGCTTCATCTCGTTCAGGCACTCGAAGTAGGCCATCTCGGGGCTGTACCCCGCGTCGACCAGGGTCTCGTAGCCCACCTTGATGAGCTCGGTGATGCCCCCGCAGAGCACCGCCTGCTCGCCGAACAGGTCGGTCTCGGTCTCCTCGCGGAACGTGGTCTCGACCACGCCCGCGCGCGTGCAGCCGATCGCCTTCCCGTAGGCCAGCGCCTCCTGCTTGGCGTCGCCCGTGGCGTCGCGGTACACCGCGAGCAGGCCGGGCGTCCCCTCGCCGCTCTCGTAGTTGCGCCGGACGAGATGGCCCGGCGACTTCGGGGCGATCATCGTCACGTCCACGTCCTCCGGGGGTTCGATCTGGCCGTAGTGGATGTTGAACCCGTGGGCGAACTGGAGGGTGTCGCCGGCCTCGAGTTCGTCCTCGACGTCGTCGTACACCGCGGGCTGGACCGTGTCGGGCACGAGCACCGACACGATGTCGGCCCGGCTCGCGGCCTCCCTGGGCGTCGCCACGTCCAGGCCGTCCTCGCGGGCGGCGTCCCGGGAGGACGACTCTTCGCGCAGGCCGACGACCACGTCGACCCCGCTGTCGGCGAGGTTCTGGGCGTGGGCGTGGCCCTGGCTCCCGTAGCCGAGCACGGCTACGGTCTTGTCGTCGAGGTACGCGTCGTCCGCGTCGTCGTCGTAGTACACTGTCGTGTCGAATTCGTCGTTCTCTGTCATCTGTCGTGTGTAGTTTGTCGGTGAGTCTGTCTCGGGTCAGTCGTCGTACGTTCCGGTCTCGACCCGCTCGGGCTCCTCGTCGTCAGATTCCCCGCTCTCCTTGGCGTGGCCCGGCTCCTCGCCGGGCGTGGTCGGGGTGTCGCCCCGCGCCAGCGCGGTCTGGCCGGTCCGGGCGATCTCGATGATGCCGAACTGCCGGAACGCGTCGATGGCGTCGTCGATCTTGTGCTGCTCGCCGGTGATCTGGACCGTGATGGTCCGGGGCCCGGCGTCGAGCGTCTGGCCCTCGTACATCTGGGTGATGGCGTGGACCTTGTCCGGCTCGTCGCCCCGCACCTTCAGCACGACGAGCTCGGCCTGAACCGCGTGGTCGTCGAGCTCGCCCACCTGGATGACCGGCCGGAGCTTCGCGACCTGCTTCTTCACCTGGTCGATGCCGGCGTCGGTCTCCTCGACGACCAGCGTGATGCGGGCGTGGCCGTCGACCGTCGTCGGCCCGACCGTCAGGCTCTCGATGTTGAACTGCCGCCGGGAGAACAGCCCGGACACCTTCGCCAGCACGCCTGGCTCGTGTTCGACCAGCGCGGAGACGACCGCGGTCCGGGTCTCCTGCTCGGCCTCGACCGCAGGGTCGATGCGGACGCCGTGCTTGTTCCGCCGGCCCTGTGGATCGGGGCGCTCCTCCGGCCGCGGGCCGGCGAGTTCGCCGCCCCTGTTCCCGACGTCGCCGCTCTCGTCCTCCGAGCTCATAGCTGGTCCTCCGATAGCGCGAACTTCCCGTTGTCGCCGCCGCTGGGCACCATCGGGTAGACGTTCGCCGCGGGGTCGATGCGGAAGTCGATGACCGACGGGCCGTCGTAGGCCAGCGCGGCCGCGACGGTGTCGGCGACCTCGTCGTAGTCCTCGACGGTGTAGCCCTGGGCGCCGAACGCCTCGGCCAGCGGCTCGAACTCGGGGCACCACGAGTACTCGGAGGCCGAGTGGCGGCCGTCGTAGAAGGCGTCCTGCCACTGGCGGACCATCCCGATGTACTCGTTGTTGAGCACCGCGACCGTGATGTCCAGGTCCTCGCGGACCGCGACCGACAGCTCCTGGATGGTCATCAGGAACGAGCCGTCGCCCTCGAAGCAGACGACCTGCTGGTCGTCCTCGGCGGCGAACCGGGCGCCGATGGCCGCGGGCAGGCCGTAGCCCATCGTGCCGAGGCCGTGGGAGGAGACCCACGTCCGGGGCCGGGTGTAGGTCCAGTACTGGACCGCCCACATCTGGTGCTGGCCGACCCCGGTCGTGACGATGGTGTCGTCGCCGGTGGCCTCGTCGAGCGCCTCGACGACGAACTGGGGCTTGAGCGGCTCGTCGTCGGGCGTGGCGTAGTCCATCGGGTACTCGGCCTTCCACTCGCGGCACTGCTCGCGCCACTCCCGGTAGCCGTCGGCGATGGCGTCGGCGTCCATCCCGGTCTCGCTACCCAGTTCGTCGTCGAGCTGCTCGAGGACCGTGCCGGCGTCGCCGATCAGCGGGACGTCCGCGTGGACGTTCTTCGAGATCTCCGCCGGGTCGATGTCGACGTGCAGGACCTCGGCGTCGGGCGCGAACGTCTCGACGCCGCCGGTGAGCCGGTCGTCGAACCGGGTGCCGACCGCGAGCATCACGTCGCAGTGGGTGGTCGCCATGTTGGCGTAGCCGGTGCCGTGCATGCCTACCATCTCCATCGCCAGGTCGTCGTCCTCGGGGAACGTCCCGACCGCGGGCATCGAGGTGGCGACCGGAATCTCGTACCGGCGGGCGAACGCCCGGAGCTCCTCGCTGGCCTCGCCCTTGAGCACGCCGCCGCCCGCCAGGATGACGGGCTTGTCTGCGCGTTCGAGCGTGCGCGCGGCCGCACGGACGGACTCGGCGTCGGCGTCGGTCCGCGGCCGGTGGGTGTCGGGCGTCGTCGCCTCGCCGGGCTCGCGGGTCGTCTCGGCCTGCGTCACGTCCTTCGGCAGGTCGACGAGCGTCGGTCCGGGCCGGCCGGACGCCGAGTAGGCGAACGCCTCGCCCACCACGTCGCCGACGGTGTCGGCCCGGTCGGCGAAGTAGTTGGTCTTGGTGATGGGCGCGGTGATGCCGGTGGTGTCGGTCTCCTGGAACGCGTCGTTGCCCACGAACTCGGTCGGCACCTGGCCGGTGAGCGCGACGACGGGGTCCGAGTCCATGCTCGCGTCGGCGATGCCGGTCACGAGGTTGGTCGCGCCCGGCCCGGACGTGGCGAGACAGACGCCCGGCGTGCCCGAGACGACGCCGAAGGCGTCGGCGGCGTGTGCCGCGCCCTGCTCGTGGGCCATCATGACGTGGCGGAGCGGCGAGTCGAACACCGCGTCGTACACCGGCATGATGGCGCCGCCCTGGATGCCGAACAGGGTCTCGGCGCCCGCGTTCTCGAGGGCGGTCACGACCGACTGGGCGCCGGTCTGGACCCGTTTCTCCTCGGTCTCGGGCTCGGTGCGTGCGTCGTCGGCCGTCGCCTCGGTCGAGGACTCCTCGGCGTCGGCCTCGTCGGGGTCGGCGCGCCGCGGTGCGGACTCACTCACGGCGGACCACTCCCGAACCGGTCGGTCGTCGATACTCTGCTGGCTGTGCGTCCTGGGGTGTCGTTGTTGTGCGTGTCACTGTCGGTCGAGCGCGCTTGTCGGTCTGGAGACGATGCGGAACGTCGGGTCGGAGAAGTGGTAGTGTAGGGGCTCAAGCCCCTACAATAATCACGCGCTCGACAGTCGCACTGCTCGCGGCGGCCGGGCTGGTCGCGCCCGGGCGGTCGCGGGGCGCGAGGCGTCTCGCGCCGGTGGCAGTGGTCGACTGTCGCATCGTTACTGGATACGTACCGGGCCCGACGTTCATAATCCTTTCCCGCGTGGCAACCCTTGCGCGAGAATCGACGGGGTCCCGTCCCGCCGGAGACGCCGCGGCCCGCGTCGCTTCCGCGGTGGCAACCCCCGCTTCGGGCGAGTCGGCTACCGTTCCGCCCGGCCGCCGCGCGCGGCTGGCCGGACGGGGCGACTCCGGCGGTCGCCATCAGGCGCGGACCTCCGATTCCTCGCGGGTCACGTCGGCCTCGCGGGCGAACCGCTCCAGGTCGGCGACCGTGACGCGGTTCTTCTCCGCGCCGTAGTCCTTGACCCGGCGGGTCACCTCCCGGACCTCGGCGTCGGTCGGGGCGAACCCGTTGTCCTCCAGGCGCTTGCGGACCGAGTTCGCGCCGGTGTGCTTGCCCAGCACGAACTCCCGCTCGGCGCCGACCATCTCGGGAGTCATCACGCCCGGCTCGAACGTGTCGGAGTTCTCGATGACGCCCGCGGCGTGGATGCCGGACTCGTGGGCGAACGCGTTATCGCCGGTGACCGGCTTGTTCGCCGGTATCGGGACGTCGCTGTACTCCTCGACGATTGCCGAGAGCTCGGCGATGCCGGTCGTGTCGATCCCGGTGTCGACGCCGTAGACGCTCTCGACGGCCATCACGACCTCCTCGTAGGCCGCGTTGCCCGCGCGCTCGCCGATGCCGTTGACCGAGACCTGGGCCTGGTCGGCCCCGGCCTCGAAGCCGGCGACGGCGTTGGCGGAGGCCATGCCGAAGTCGTCGTGGGTGTGGACGTCGATGCGGGCGTCGGTGTGCTCGTCGACCAGTCGGACCAGGTCGGCGAACCGTCCCGGCGTCGCGACGCCGCAGGTGTCGGGGATGTTTATCCAGTCGACGTCGGCCTCGGAGACGGCCTCGACGACCGTCTCGAGGTACTGCTCGTCGGTCCGGGTGGCGTCCATCGGCGAGAACATCGCGGTGACGCCCGCCTCCTTCACCCGTTCGACCGCCTGCACCGACCGCTCGACGACCTCCTCGCGGGTCGCGTGCATCGAATCCTCGATCTGGACGTCGCTGGTCGAGGCGAAGACGTGGACCATCTCGACGCCGGAGTCGATGGCGGCCTCCACGTCCTTGTCGACCACGCGGGCCAGCCCGCAGGTGGTCGTCGTCGTGCTGGCGGCGATGTCGCTGACGGCCTCGAACTCGGCGTCGGAGTTGACGGGGAACCCGGCCTCGATGACGTGGGTGCCCATCCGGTCGAGGGCGTCGGCGATAGTTCGCTTCTCGTCGTAGGAGAAGGAGGTACGGGGAGCCTGTTCGCCGTCGCGCAGGGTCGTGTCGAACACCCGCGCGGACTCGAACTCGGTCTCAGTAGCTAGCGTGCCGTCGAAGAACTCGACCCGCCCGGCTGGTACCGGACGAACCAATGTCGTTGTCGGACATCGTATCCCGTTCTGGCCACCTTCTCCTATTTAACTGTGTCGCTGCGACAGACGGCGGAGGGCTGGGGACGGTCGCCGTCGGGGAGGCGAAAACGGAAAATCGCCCGACTGAAACGGCCTGTAATTCCCCGTATGTCCTAAGTCTACCTTATACTCAGACAATCGTCACAGGCGCGATTCACTCGGCGAATCGTTGATTTTCAACATTCTCCTGTGGAAGATACTCGGGCGCGGTGCTACCAGTTCCCAGTCAGTTACTCGGACCTGCCGGAGCTATCGCCCTGTGGCCGTCCCAGACCGACGTTGCCCCAGCAACAACAGTAAGGTAGCTGGCGGACGAAGTGGCACCTGCATGACGACTCAAGAGGTCACCGACCTGCTCAAGAAGGCGTACAGCGACGAGATCGAGACCGTGATGAACTACCTGACCAACTCCATCGTGCTCGACGGCGTGAGCGCCGAGGAGGTCAAGGAGAGCCTCGAGACCGACATCCAGGAGGAGCTAGGCCACGCCGAGATGCTGGGCCAGCGGCTCAAGCAGCTCGACGAGCGCCCGCCGGCCTCCTACGACTTCGAGGCCCGCCAGGAGAGCCTCCAGCCGCCGGAGGACAGCACCGACGTGCTGTCGGTCATCAACGGCGTGCTCGACGCCGAGGAGGACGCCATCGAGACGTACCGGTCGCTCATCACGGCCGCCGGCGACGAGGACCCGGTGACCGAGGACATCGCGGTGACCATCCTCGCCGACGAGGAGGCCCACCGCACCGAGTTCCGCGGGTTCAAGCGAGAGTACGACGACTGAGGAGCGCGCCGTTCTGGCAGCTACATCCTAGTTTCTCGGTGTCCGACCGCCCTCGGGGGCAAGGACTTTGCCGGGGGAGTGCGAGCGGCCGCGTATGGGCAGTTTCGACCTCGACCTCCAGACCGTCGAGAAGGAGATAGACGACGGCGATACCGACCGCGAGCAGGGCGACCGACGCATCGTGCTGGGCGAACTGGACGGCGAGACCGACGAGCGCGAGTGGTTCGAGGTCGTCGACCGCGGCGACGTCCTCGTGCTGGCCATCGAGGGCGACCTCGCGGAGCTGGCGGCCGACCTCGCGCCGCGCGTCAAGGAGCGCGGCGGCAACCTCGTCCACTTCCGGGAGTTCCTCATCGTGACCCCCGGCGACGTGAGCGTGGACACCGACCGGCTCTGAGCCGACTCGCTTCCGGGAGGGAGTACTGGAACGCCGAGTAGAACACCTACTGGAACGTCAAATAGTGACCGTCCGGGTCGCGCACGCGCACGCCGTCGTCCAGCTCCTCCACCGCACACACCTCGTCGCGGACCGCATCGGCCACGGCGTGGGGGTCCTCGGCCGCGAACCCCACGTCGACGTGGAGGCCCCCTCGGGCGTCGGCGATGCCGAGGTGGGGTTCCCAGAGCTCGAGGTCCACCGGCCCGGCGAGGCGGACCCTGCGGCGCTGTTCGCCGCGGTCGACGACCTCGAAGCCGAGCGACCGGTAGACCGACTCGGCGCGCGCGAGGTCCTCGACCTCGAGGACGATCTCGAAGATCTCGGTGATGTCGGCGTCGCCCTCGCCGACGCCGCCGATCTCGACGCAGTTGCCGTCCGCGTCGTAGAAATACAACGACTTCGCGCCGCCGAAGTCGAACTCCGTGAGGTCGAACGACTCCGCGAGCCGGTCGTACCACGCCCGGTAGCGGTCCGGCGGTGCGGCGAATGCGTAGTGGGTGTGGACCCCGCCGCGGGGCACGCCGCCGGGCTCGCGGAGGACGAGGTCGGACCCGCCGGCGTCGAGAACCACTTCGCCGTCGCCCTCGCGGACCACCGGGAGGTCGAGGTGGCTCGCGTAGAACTCCCGCGCGCGGTCGAGGTGCTTCGCTTCGAGCGCCAGCCATCGCAACCCCGAGAGCATGGTCCCGTCGTACGCACGCCCGGCGCATAAACCCCCGTGCGCGACCTGACTTCGAGACGTCACGGGCCGGAGGCCGACGACGGCGCGACCCCCAGTTCTCGTCACCGGGACCGCACTCGTCGCCGGGTCGTCGGTGGGGATTTTGTGGCTCGGCCCCGTACCGGCGGCCATGCCGATGAAGAAGTCACAGCCCGCGACGGATTACGAGGAGATAGCCCGCTGGGACGGCGGCGTGGGCTGGATCGCCCACCCGAACGAGACGATGCTCCGGGCCAGCCACGCCCTCGCCACCGACGCGGGCGTCTGGGTGATAGACCCCGTCGACGCCCCGGGCATCGACGACCTGCTCGCGGAGTTCGGCGACGTGGCGGGCGTCGTCGTCCTGCTGAACCGCCACTACCGCGACGCCGACGCCGTCGCGCGCCGTCACGACGTTCCGGTCTACGTCCCCGCGTGGTTCGACGAGGTCGAGGAGCTGGACGCCGAACTCCGCCGGTTCGACGACACCCTGCCGGACACGGACTACCGCGTGCTGGAGGTGTTCGACAGGTTCGGCTGGGAGGAGGCGGCGCTCTACGACGACCAGTCCGGAACGCTGGTCGTCCCCGAGAGCGTCGGCAACGCGCCGTACTTCACCACGCCCGGCGAGCGGATCGGCGTCCACCCGATGCTCCGGCTGACCCCGCCGTCGGGGCTGCGGGGCCTCCGGCCCGAGCGCGTGCTGGTCGGGCACGGACGCGGCGTGTCCGACGACGCGACGCGTGCGCTCGCCGACGCCCTCGACGGGTCGCGGCGGGCGGCGCCGAAACTCTACGCCCAGAGCCTGCGGCTGCTGTTCCAGCGGTAACGGCCGCGATAATCTCCGAGCCCGACGCGGCGATAAATTTTTGGAGTGTCGCCGTAAACGAGAAGATATGCATTTCCTCCGAGGGGTGGATTCGACTCCGAAACGGCGGGAGGTGGGGCCGTGAGCCTCTCGTTCGAGCCGACCGCCGGCCAGCGCGGCGTCGAGGTCAGGGACCACATCGAGCGCCGCACCTACGCGATTCGAACGCCGACCGACGTCTCGCCGACGCCGGCCGACGCCGGCGCCTTCCGGTTCCCCGTGGACGAGGCGGTGTCGATCGAGACCGGCGCGGTCGAACTGCCGACGTTCGTGGCGTCGTACGTTCGGGACGCCGACGGCGAGATGCGCCTCCAGGTGAACCCCGGAACCGACCGACAGCTCCCGGCCGGAGCATACGACGTCGAGCTGTGCACGCCGATGAAGCTGTACCTCGCGGTCGACGGTCCGCTGTCGGTCACAGCGAGCGACGACCGGATCCGGTTCGGGTTCGGGTCCGAGACCGGAGTGCGAGTCGGCGCGCGGTCGCACCACGAGCGCCCGGCGGCGACGGTCACCACGACCGAGAACCCCCGCGACGTGATGGCCGCGCTCTCGACGCTCGGGTCGGCGCTGAAGACCACCTCGCCCGAGCGGTCGTTCCCGACCCTGCGGGGTCACCCGCCGCTGATCGAACTCGGCGAGGAGCTTAGCGTTCCGGACGGGCTCGACACGCCCGACACCGGCGTCCGCATCGAACTGCCGCCGGACCGGGGTCGCGCGTACGTGGCCGCGCCGCTCGCGTTCTACCTCGGCGCGGAACTGGTGCCGAGCACTACCGCCAAGATCGTCACCGACGCGGGGTTCGAGTACCCGCTCGACGGCCCGCAGGGGTTCGAGGAGACGGTCGCGCGGACGCTCCAGCAGACGTTCTTCTTCGACTGCGTCACCCGAACCGAGGGGTACTACCCGGTCCGATTGCACGAGCGCGAGGCGGTCGAACCGCTCGTCGACCTCGACTTCGCGGACCTCTACGGCCGGTCGCTGGCCGATCGCCTCGAGGCGTACCTCTCCGTCCCGTTCGAAGTGGTCGCGGACCACGTGCCGACCTGGAAGCTGACGACCCACGTCGACCCCACGCCCGAAAACGTCTCCTCGCTGCCGTTCCTGGTCGACGACCTCGCGGTCGTCCGGACGCCGGACGTCCGCCGGCCGACCGCGGAGAACGCCGGGGCCGCGGTGGCTGGCGTCGCGCGCGACGGCGGGACGACCGACGGCGCGTTCACCCGGAGCACCGCCGAGTCGACCGAGACGCTCCCCGTGGTCGAACCCGAGCGGACCGACTCGGTCGAGCAGGCGTGGCTCGGCGACCACGCGCCGGTCGACGCCAGCAAGGCCACCACGACCGCGTTCCGCAACCGCCTCGACCAGGAAACGAGCTCCGGCGACATCGAAATCGCGGTCGTCTGTAACGACACCGCGATGGACGAGGAGCGCGACATCGCCGCGGAGGTGTACGGTTCGCGGGAGTCGCTCCCGTTCGACGTGGCGGTCCACCGCGACCTGACGACCGATCGGCTCCGCGAGGTGCTCGCCGAGGAGACGGCGTTCCTCCACTACATCGGTCACATCGACGACAGAGGCTTCGAGTGCGCCGACGGCCACCTCGACGCGGCCGACGTCGAGGAGGTCGGCGCCGAGGCGTTCATGCTGAACGCCTGCCAGTCCTACGACCAGGGGATGGCGCTCATCGAGGCGGGCAGCGTGGGCGGTGTCGTCACCCTCAGCGACGTCATCAACAGCGGCGCGGTCAGGGTCGGCAAGACCATGGTCCGCCTGCTGAATCGCGGATTCCCGCTCCGCGTTGCTCTCTCGATCGCGAAGACGCGGAGCATCGTCGGGAACCAGTACATCGTGGTCGGTGACGGGAACGTGGACGTGGTTCAGACGGAGAGTGGCGTTGCGTTACTGAGCGAGATAGAAGTAGACGGTGAGCAGTATGATGTTACTGTTCATGGTTACATCTCGAATGATAAAGGAATGGGTATGATGAGCATGCCAAAATTCGGGGATGAAAACAAATATAGCTTGGCCCCCGGTGAAATTAACAAATTTAAAATGTCGGAACCTGAATTAGAGTTCTTCTTGAGCGATGAAAACGTCCCTCTAAGAATAGACGGTGAGCTTATCTGGAGTGAAGACGTTAATCTCTCGGAAATTTAAATTCACGGTCCGGCAACTGTTCCGTAAAGCGCACCTGACGCATTCCCTGCCTGCGACAGTAGCAGCAGCATCGTGAACAGGACGCCCATCATTCGCGGATTTTCCTTCAGGTACGTGGTCAGATCGGTTTCAGCCATCACACCAATTGGTAATAGCTATGGTAGTATAAAATATTCTATATTTTACGAGACATTTTTGCGTCTGACGTAAGTCAGACGACTACCCGCACCATTGAAAACAGTTACCACTCGCCACGACCCTGGCTCCACCGACCAGAGGTCGTGCGGGGCAGTATGGTTAAACAGGGACGCCTCTAAAGGCGGATGTGGTGTACGTAACTCGGGGTCTGGCGAACGTGTTGCTGAATTTCGCGGCGGAGTCGGAGCCGGACGATCTCACGGTTTCGCTCGCGGTCACGCCCGCGGGCGAACTGAAAGGAATCGAGGACCTGCCGGCGGAAGCCCCGGTCTTCACGCACTTCTACCCGCCTGACGCCGGGAAGTCGCTGACCGCCGTGTTCGGGGTCGACCTGTCGGTTCCGGCCGGCCAGACCCAGGGCCGGTTCGTCTCCCACCCCAGGGGCAACCTCGGGGTGGACAAGACCGACGACCTCCACGAGGCGATACTCGTCGCGGTCCCGCCGTGGGACGAGTCGTCGCTGGCGGCGTTCGACCGGTCGGGCCGCCGGCAGCCGCTGGAGGTCGTCGACGCCGAACCGCCCGCGGAGTCGCTGGCCTGACCCGGTCGCTACTCCAGGTACCCGAGTTCGCGCAGCTGACCCGTGATCTCCTCGAACTCCGACTCGGTCAACTGGCCCTCCTTCTGGTGCTGGATGACGATGCTCCGGAGCAGGAATCGCACCAGGTCGCTGGTACTGGAGAAGCTGGTCCCCTCGATGGTCTCGTCGACGCGGTCGGCCAGGTCCTTCGGAATGGAGACGGTGGTGTACTCGGTCATGCGACCAACTGCGGCCGCACGGGGGATAGATGTTGTGTACTCGCAGCGCGATTGCATCGGGAGGAGTCGATGGGTCACATCCCCATGTCTTCGGCCGCCTCGGGAACCGGCATGTCGTTCGGCGAGACGCCGAGCAGTTCGGCGGCGTGGTCCAGCGCCATGTCGAATCCGTAGTAGCGTTCGAGTTCGTCGCCGTCGGGGCTCGGTCGGATCTTCAGCATGGCGTACCCCTCCACGTTCTGGGCCACCGCGGCGGTCGCGCCGCCGCGGTCGAACTCGATGACGCGCTCGTCGTCGGTCTCGTAGTATCGCGCGGTGACGTCCTCGCGTTCGGCCTCCTGTTCGGTCATGGCCGGGAGTTCGAGTCGGTGGCAGTCGAAGGTACCGGTTCGTCCCGGACGAACGCGGCGGTACGAGTACCGGGAAGCTGCCACTCCCGACCGTACTCGACGACGACGTCCGAAAAAAGGTGATCCGGGGTAGCGATTCAGACCGCGGCGTAGACCTCGACGACTGCCGCGCTCGGAACGTCAGTCACTGCGAACGCACTCGACTGGGTCGCCGAAACGCTCGCCGGCTGGGTCACGGACGCGGGCAGGGCCATGCTGTCGGACTCCTGGGTCTGGTTGGTCTCGACGTTTATCGACGAACTCGAACTCTGCTCGTTGCCGTCGCCGTCGGTGTACTGCTCGTCCTCTTGCTCGACCTCAACGTCGGAGCTCTGCTCCTGCTCGTTGTCGTCGCCGTCCTCGATATCCTGCTCGCTGTTCTGCTCGACCTCGGCGTCCTGTTCGACCTCCTGCTCGTTGTCATCGCCGTCGGTCTCCTGGTCGATCTCCTGTTCGACTTCGGCGTCCTGCTCGGACTCCTGCTCGTTGTCGTCGCCGTCTTCTATCTCCTGATCGCTCTCCTGCTCGACGTCGCTCTCCTGTTCGGCGTCCTGCTCGTTGTCGTCGCCGTCAGCTTCCTGTTCGACCTCGTTCTCCTGTTCGATGTCCTGTTCGGCGTCCTGCTCGTTGTCGTCGCCGTCCTCAACTTCCTGTTCGGCGTCCTGCTCGGCCTCGTTCTCTTGTTCGGCCTCCTGTTCGTTGTCGTCGCCGTCAGCTTCCTGTTCGGCCTCGTTCTCCTGTTCTAGTTCTTGCTCGAGGTCCTGTTCGTTGTCGTCACCGTCTTCGACTTCTTGCTCGCCCTCTTGCTCGCCTTCGTTCTCCTGCTCGAGTTCCTGCTCGTTGTCGTCACCCTCGGCTTCCTGCTCGCCCTCGTTCTCCTGTTCGGCTTCCTGCTCGCCCTCCTGCTCGTTGTCGTCGCCGTCTTCTATCTCCTGCTCGAGTTCTTGTTCGAGTTCGTTCTCCTGTTCGCCCTCCTGCTCGTTGTCGTCACCGTCTTCGACCTCCTGCTCGAACTCGTTCTCCTGCTCGCCCTCCTGTTCGCCTTCCTGCTCGTTGAAGATGCCGTCCTCGACTTCCTGTTCGATCTCCTGTTCTCCTTCGTTCTCCTGTTCGCCTTCCTGCTCGTTGTCGTCACCGTCTTCGACTTCCTGTTCGACTTCGTTCTCCTGCTCGAGGTCCTGCTCGCCCTCCTGCTCGTTGTCGTCGGCCAGGTCCTCGAGCTCTTGCTCTATCTCCTGTTCGCCCTCGTTCTCCTGCTCGGCGTCCTGCTCGTTGTCGTCACCGTCTTCGACTTCCTGTTCGGCCTCGTTCTCCTGTTCGAGGTCCTGCTCGGCTTCCTGTTCGTTGTCGAACGCGTCGTCAGCTTCCTGCTCGACCTCTTGCTCGCCCTCGTTCTCCTGTTCGGCGTCCTGTTCGTTGTCGTCACCGTCTTCGACTTCCTGTTCGGCCTCGTTCTCCTGTTCGAGGTCCTGTTCCGCTTCCTGCTGGTCGCCGATACTTAGCCGGATGTCTTGTTCGACGTCCTGCTCGCCCTCGTTTTCCTGCTCGACCTCCTGCTCGTTGTCGTCACCGTCTTCGACCTCCTGCTCGAACTCGTTCTCCTGCTCGCCCTCCTGTTCGGACTCCTGCTCGTTGTCGAAGCCGTCTTCGATTTCCTGCTCGCTGTCCTGTTCGAGTTCGTTCTCCTGCTCGCCCTCCTGCTCGTTGTCGTCACCGTCTTCGACCTCCTGCTCGCCCTGGTTCTCGAGCTCGCCCTCCTGTTCGGCGTCCTGCTCGTTGCCTTCGGAGTCGACCAGGTCACTTTCGACCTCCTGCTCGTTCTCTTGTTCGAGTTCGTTCTCCTGCTCGTTCTCCTGCTCGTTGTCGTCGCCGTCCTCGACCTCCTGCTCGTTCTCGTTCTCCAGTTCGCCTTCTTGGTCGGCGTACTGCTCGTTGTCGTCGCCCTCGGCTTCCTGCTCGTTCTCCTGCTCGAGTTCGTCCTCCTGTTCGGCCTCCTGCTCGTTGTCGTCGCCGTCTTCGACCTCCTGCTCGTTCTCCTGCTCGATGTCGCCCTCCTGGTCAACGTCTTGGACGTTGTCGTCACCGTCAGCGTCCTGCTCGTTCTCCATCTCAACTTCGCTCTCCTGCTCTACCTCCTGGCAGTTATCGTCGCCATCATCGATATCCTGTTCCGCGTCGGAACTCTCAAAGACGATCCGTTTCAGCCGTTGGGTGTTGTCGTCACCGTCAGCGTCCTGCTCGTTCTCCTGTTCGAGCTCGAGCTCATCCTCTTCCTCTTGACAGTTCTCATCCTGCGCGACAGCCGCTCCTGTCATCCCGATACTCATCACACTGACTACCATCAAGATGGTCAGTACGAGGGCCGTTGCGCGCCCGATTCTTGTCTCGTTTGCTCTCATGAGTTCGTACCGCGACCTGTGGGTCGCACGGAACACCACAACGAACCCCCCTTTTGTTATTGGGCATCCTATAAATCCGTAACCTCGATTGTTATCAAACATCATAATAGTAACGGCCGTTAGAACAAAATCGTCGAGAATCAACGCCTAATGATGGGAAAACGGAGGTATTTCGAATCAATAGTTTCGAACGATAAATCGAGCTCGGTGATCCGGGGGTGTCGGTGACCGCACTGGGTATCCGGCAGTTGTAGGTCGGGAACCGCATCGTTCGTTCGAACAGAGGATGGTATGTGGGATGTTATCTGCCCGCATCGTTCGTTTCCCGGTTCCCCGTCCTCATTGCGGTCGTCTCTCCGCTCGAAACACACCGATAACGGTCACGTTCCCCTCCGACCACGTCTCTCGTCGCCCCGCCGAATCGTGTCGCCGTAAGGATTGACGCGATTCGAAAGCGCAAACGTCGTACCCGCCCGGAGGAATATCTCTCGCATGACCAGATGGCTCCCGAGCGGGCGGCGGCGCGACCTCTGCGTCCTGCTGTACGACGACGGACCGCTCCGCGGCCAGTCGCTCAAGACCCGCCTCGAAGCCCACTACGACGCCCACATCGACTCTCAATCGTTCTACGGCGCGCTGAAATCGCTCGAAGAGAAGGGATTCGTGGAGAAGCGTACCGAGGGTATCCACGAGGCCTACGCCCTGACCGAGGCGGGCGAGCGTCGGGTCAGGGAACACTTCGAGTGGATGCGTGAGAAGGTTGCGGAGTAGGGTGTCCTCCCGCGAGGGGGTCGTGCCCTCACTCCAGCAGTTCGTTCGCGATGGTGTTCCGCAGCACCTCGCTGGTACCCTCGTAGATCTCGTTGAGTTTCGAGTCGCGGTAGTACCGCTCGGCGGGGAAGTCCTTGGTGTAGCCGTACCCGCCGTGGATCTGGATGCCCTCGTTGGCGACCTCGCGGGAGATCTCCGACGCGTAGAGTTTGGCCTGGGCGGCCTGCTTGATGAAGTCCTCGCCGCGCATCTTGCGGTCGGCAGCGCGGTGCATCAGCATCTTGGCGGCCTGGACCTTGGTGTCCATGTCCGCGAGCTTGTGCTGGATGGTCTGGAACTCCGAGATGGACTGGTCGAACTGCTCGCGGTCCTGGGAGTACTCCAGGGCGTCTTCGAGCGCGGCGCGCGCGATGCCGATGGACCGGGCCGCGATGGTGATGCGCCCGCCGTTCAGGGTCTTGAGCGCGTGGACGAACCCGCGGCCCTCCTCGCCGAGCAGGCGGTCCTCGGGGATACGCATCTCGTCGAAACGGAGCTCGGCGGTCGGACAGCCCTTGTCGCCGAGCTTGTCCTCGGTGCCCTCGACGTGGAAGCCGTCGTCCTCCTCGGGCCGGACGACGAGCGACGAGATGCCCTTGTTACCCGCGTCGGGGTCGGTCTTGGCGAACAGCGTGACGGTGTCGGCGACCGAGCCGTTCGAGATCCAGAGCTTCCCGCCGTTGATCACGTACTCGTCGCCGTCCTTCTCGGCCGTCGTGTCCATCGCGGGGACGTCCGATCCGGCGCCCGCCTCCGAGAGCGCGAACGCGCCGATGTCCTCGCCGCGGTTGAGCGGCGTGAGGTACTCCTGCTTCTGCTCCTCGTCGCCGAAGGCGTAGAGCATGTTGCCCGCGAGGCTGGTGTGGGCCGCCACGACCGTCCCCAGGCCGCCCGAGCCCCGGGAGATCTCCTCCAGCCCGATGGCGTAGGAGTGGTAGTCGAGGCCCGCCCCGCCGTACTCCTCGGGGAACGGCATCCCCATCAGGCCGAGGTCGGCCATCTGGTCGACGAGGTCCGCGGGGAACTCGTCGGTCTCGTCGATCTCGTCGGCCCGGGGCTCGATCTCCTCGTCGGCGAACTCCGAGACCATGTCGCGTATCTGCTTCTGTTCGGCGGAGAGGCTGAAGTCCATGCGCAAAACTTGCGGGCACGCCGTCCTTTAGCTTTCCCTTCGAACCGAGGCCGGTCCCGAGCGGCCGCTCGCGGTCAGAACAGCTTCCGCCGGACGTCGTCCGCCGCGAGCGCGCCCTGGAGCAGCCACGACGCAGCGGGGTGTCTGGGCGCGACGCTGGCGGCCCCGAGCAGGAGGAACGCCCGCGTGGGCTTTCCGTTCTTCAGAGCGATGGCGGCCTGCAGGACGAACGACGCGACGTTGAGTCGGTTCGTCTCGATGCCCAGCGGCTTGCCGACGAGCACCTTGGCGGCGTCCCTGGGTGTCGGAATCATGTGTACTCGAACGCGGCGCGCCGGAATAAACGTTGGGTCGGTGACGGTTACGGCCCGCCTCGACCGAGTACAAGAAAGTGTCGGCACAATCGCCGGACAGCCCAGAGCCAACGGCGGGGATTCCGACGGCGGTAAACGCTAAGGCATTTGCTCAAGCTTTTCAATCTCGCGTCCTAAGAACCCAGAAGTCAATGGATACGGAGTCGCTCACCGAACGCCCGGACGCCGACATGGACTGGTGTTTCGAGGCCGTCCAGGGCGTGTCGAGAACGTTCGCCATCACCATCGACGTGCTCGAGCAGCCGATGGCGTCGTACATCTGCGTCGGCTACCTGCTCTGTCGCGTCGCCGATACGGTCGAGGACGCCGGTCACGTCCCGCCGGAGACCCAGTCCCGTCTCCTGACCCTCTACGACCGGGCGCTCGACCCGGACGACGAGACGAGCATCGAGGAGTTCCGGGCGGCCGTCGAGCCCCACCTGCCCGCGAACGCCGACGAGGTCGACGCGGAGGAGGTCGCCCGCGAGGACTGGGACGTGGTCGCAGAGTCGCCCCGCGTCGTCGCCACCTTCCGGTCGCTGGGCGAGGACGCCCAGTCGGCAATCTACCCGCCGGTCAGCGAGCTGGTCAGGGGAATGGCCGAGTTCGTCGAGCGCTACGAGGACGACGGCGGCCTCCGCATCGGCACCATCGACGAGCTCGAGGAGTACTGCTGGTACGCAGCGGGCACCGTCGGCGAGCTCATCACCAATCTGGTCGCCCAGGACGTCGACGACCGGCGCGCCGAGGTGCTCCGGGCAAACGCCCGCGGGTTCGCGCTGCTGCTCCAGCTCGTCAACGTCGCCAAGGACGTCTCCGACGACTTCCGCGAGGAGAACAACGTCTACCTGCCCGCGACGTGGCTCCGCGAGCACGGGGTGAGCCCGTCGAACGTCACCGACCCGGAGAACCGGACCGCGGTCGCCGGCGTCATCCGGCGGGTCACCCGCCACGCCCGCGGCTACATGGACGACGCCCAGCGCTACCTCGAGGTGCTCCCCGAATCGAAAGGGAACACCCTCGAAGCGTGGGCCATCCCGTACCTGCTGGCGGTCGGCACCAGCCGCGAACTGCTCGAGCGCCCCGAGGACGTGGTGGAGGACGGCGGCGTGAAGGTCTCCCGCACGGAGGTGATGGGACTCATCCAGCTGTTCAAGTCGGGCAACGTCGAGCGCGAGAAGATCGGCGAGCTCCGGGCCCGGATGGAGGACGAGCAGTTCACGCCGTCGTGACCGGCGAGAGACTGACCCCGACGCCGTTCGTTGCCGGCTGCGGCGACACCAGTAACCTGTCCGACACTTCTCGATTCAGTCGTACTCGTAGAAGCCCTCGCCCGTCTTCTTGCCCAGATCACCCGCGTCGACCTTGCGCTTGAGCAGGTACGCCGGCTTGTAGCGGTCGCCCAGCTCCTCGTGGAGCGTCTCGCTGGCGTCCAGGCAGATGTCCAGCCCGATGTGGTCGGCGAGTTCGAGCGGACCCATCGGGACGTTCGTGCCGAGTTTCATCCCCTTGTCGATGTCCTCCTTGGAGGCGACGCCCTCGTCGTATGCCCGGACGCCCTCGTTGAGCCACGGCATCAGGATGCGGTTGGTGACGAAGCCGGGCTTGTCGTCGGACTCCCAGGTCTCCTTGCCGAGGTCCTCGGCGAGCGCGTGGGCGAACTCCACGACCTCCTCGTCGGTCTTCTCGCCGACGACCACCTCGACGCCCGTCATCACCGGCACGGGGTTCATGAAGTGGAGGCCGACGACCCGGTCCTCGCGCTCGGTGGCGGCCGCGATGGTCGTTATCGAGAGCGTAGAGGTGTTGGTCGCCAGCACGACGTCCTCGGGAATCGCCTCGTCGAGGTCCGCGAAGATGTCCTGTTTGATGTCCATGTCCTCGACCGCGGCCTCGACCACCACGTCGCAGTCCGCGAGGTCCGCGAGGTCCGTCGTCCCCGCGATGCGCTCGACCGTCGCCTCGGCCTCGTCGTCGGTCAGTTTGTCCTTCGAGACGAACCGGTCGAGGCTGTCCTCGATGGAGTCGAAGCCGTTCTGGACGAACTCCTCCTTCACGTCGCGCATCACGACGTCGTAACCCTGCTGGGCGGCGACCTGCGCGATGCCGCTGCCCATCGTGCCTGCGCCGACGACGCCGATACGCTGGATGCTGTCGAGCGTCCGAACCATGCCCGGCAATTCTTGCGCCCGTGGCGTAAGCCTACCGAAGCCGGGACGCCACTCGACCGCGGTCCGGCGTCGCGGCCGCCGCACCGGCGATCTTCTTTCGCTCCGGGCAAAACATTCAAGCCCCGTCAGTGAGACTCCGAAATTAACTCGGTGACGCCCCGTGAGCCAAAACGATGCCCCCGACGACGAACCGACCGACGGCGTGACTGCGCTGACAGACATCCACCTCGTCGGTCCCGCGACCGCGGAGGTGCTGGCCGACGCCGACTTCGACGCGACCGGCCTGCCGGAGAAGGAGGTGTCCTACGAGATGCTCGTCGGTGCGGGCGTCAACGCCGGCGTCGCCACGCGCCTACGCAAGGAGCACTCGCTTCACTGGTCGTTCGGCGGTAGTGACGAGGACGACGACTCGCTCGCGCAGCGGTCGGAGAAGGTCCGCGGACTCCAGGACGACGAGCGCGCGTGGGTCGCCGCCAGCAGCGGCGACTGGGAGTCAGCGGACCCGGACGGTGCGGACGCGACCGGCGGCGACTGGTCGCCGACCGGCGAGTCGTCCGCGCCGATGGAGGCCTCGACCGACGGCAGCGGGGCCGCCGAGGCCGCCGAGGCCGCGTGGCGCGAGCGGAGTCGTCCCGACCCGGTGACAGACGTCCCGGGCGTCGACGAACGGACCGCCGAAACTCTGGCCAACGGCGGCGTGACCTCGGTCCGGAGCCTCGCCACCGCCGATCCCGAGCACCTCGCCGACTCGCTCGGCCTCGACCGCGAGCGGGTCGCCGATTGGCGCGACGCCGCCCGCGAGCTGGCCTGATTTTTACTATTTCGGTAGTAAGTACTCTTCAGGCGAACCGGGTTCACGTCGCGTCTCGCGCACCTTCGCGCCCGTAAGAGCGACTTCGTCTCGCCTGCGCGACCAGTAAGACTCTTATGCGATGTTACCGGACTTCGAAACGAATGATACCACTCGAAGACTCCCCGGTAACGCGCGACGGCAAGGCGCTCATCCTCGCTTACGACCACGGGCTCGAGCACGGCCCCTCCGCTGACTTCAGTTCGGTGCCGGAGACGCTGGACCCCGAGCGGATCTTCGACATCGCGACCCACGACGCGGTGACGTCGCTGGCGGTCCAGAAGGGGGTCGCCGAGCGGTACTACCCCTCCTACGACGACCAGGTCAACCTGCTGGCGAAGCTCAACGGCACGAGCAACCTCTGGACGGGCGAGCCCTACTCGCCCAAGAACTGGACGGTCGACTACGCCGCCGAGCTGGGCGCCGACGCGGTGGGCTACACGGTCTACTCGGGGTCGAACCACGAGACCGAGATGTACGAGGACTTCCGCGAGATCCAGGAAGCGGCCCACTCCGAGCACGACCTGCCGGTCGTCATGTGGTCGTACCCCCGCGGCCAGGGCCTGAAGAACGACACCAAGGAGAGCGTCATCGCCTACGCCACCCGCATCGCGCTGGAGATCGGCGCCGACATGGCGAAGGTCAAGTACCCCGGCTCCCGGGAGTCGATGGAGTGGGCGGTCCGGTCCGCGGGCGACGTGCCGGTGGTGATGTCGGGCGGGTCGAAGATCAGCGACTACGAGTTCCTCTCGAGCGTCGAGGCGGTCATGGACGCCGGCGGGTCGGGCCTCGCGGTCGGCCGCAACGTCTGGCAGCGCGACGAGCCCGAGCGCATCCTCGACTCGCTCGAGCAGGTCATCTTCGAGGGAGCCACCGCCGACGAAGCGCTCGACGAATGAGCGGGCCGGACCCGGACGTCGCGACGGACACCGAACTCGACGCCGACGGACCCATCGTCGACCGCGACGACCCCGTCACGGCCGCGGTCGAGACCGTCGCCCTCTCTGCCCCCGAGATACGGGGCGGGCTGGTCGGTCGCCGGCGGAAGGCCGAGGGCGAGAACCCCAGCGGGGAGGAGCAACTGGCGGCCGACGTGTGGGCCGACGAACTGCTCGAGGCCCGTCTGACCGCCATCGACGGCATCGCCCAGTACGCCAGCGAGGAGCGCGAGGGCATCGTCGAGGCCGGCGATGGTGACCCGAGCGAAGCCGGCGCGAGCTACGCCGTCACCGTCGACCCCCTCGACGGCTCGTCGAACCTCAAGCCGAACAACACGATGGGGACCATCCTCGGGGTCTACGACGCCGAGCTTCCCGCGAAGGGCGCGGAACTCGTCGCCGCAGCGTACGTCCTCTACGGGCCCATCACGACGATGATGGTCGCGCGCGACGGCGAGGCGACCGAGTACGTGATAGATAGCGAGGCGCGACGCGCCTCGGACAGTCGAGTAGCGAGGGACGCGGAACGTCCCTCGGACCGTGCGAGCGGCGATAGCGGCGAGCAGACGGCGGAGCCGCGAGACGGTGACCGCAGCTCCCACGCCGAACGCAAGGCTGTCCGCGAGGACGTGACCCTGCCCGACGAGCCCACGGTCTACGGGTTCGGCGGGCGCGTACCCGACTGGACCGACCGGTTCGCCGCCTACGCCGACGAGGTGGAGGACGAGCTCAAGCTCCGGTACGGCGGCGCGATGATCGGCGACGTCAACCAGGTGATGACCTACGGGGGAATCTTCGCCTATCCCGAACTCGAATCGCGGCCCGAGGGCAAGCTCCGGCTCCAGTTCGAGGGGTACCCCATCGGCTACCTCGTGGAGACGGCGGGCGGGCGCTCCTCGAACGGGGAGGCGTCGCTGCTCGACGTGGAACCCGACGAGCTCCACCAGCGGACGCCGGTGTACGTTGGTAACCGGGACCTCATCGAGCGGCTGGAATCGCAGTTCGCGTAAGCGGCCCTTTTCACATTCGTCTTTCGCGTGTTCCGAGTCGGCGTCAGATTCCCGCGTTGTCGACATCGACCCGGCGGCCCGTCTCGGCCGACTCGTAGATCGCCTCGACCGCCTCCATGTCGGCGACGCTGTCGCGGCCGTCGGGCTCCGGGTCGGTGTCGGTCAGCACGCAGTGGGCGAAGTAGTCGAACTCCTCGGCCACCTCGTTGACGTACGGGCCGGTGTACGCCGCGCACTCGTCGCCGACCCCGATTTCGAGCGTGGGATGAATCTCGGAGTTGAACGCCGGGTTCATCTCCACCTGCCCATCGGTGCCGACGATGCGGAGGCGGTCGTCGGCTTGGGCGTCGTAGCTCGCGGTGCAGGAGGCGGTCGCGCCGCCGGGGAACTCCAGCTGGAAGGCGACGTGCTCGTCCAGTCCCTCGAACTGGTCGTCCGGAGCGCTGGTGGTCGCCCGGGCCCCGACGGGGTCCGCGTCGAGCAGGAACCGGACCGCGTTGAGGGGGTAGACCCCCACGTCCATCAGTGCGCCGCCGCCGGCCAGTTCGGGGTCGAGCCGCCACTGGTCGGGACCGCCCTGCTCGAGGATGTGGCCCGTGAACCAGCCGTGGAACGCGACCGGGTCGCCCAGGACGCCGTCCCGGACCATCTCCCGGAGGCGGCGGTGGGCCGGCTCGACCTGCGGCCGGTAAGCGACCATCAGGGTCACGTCCGCCTCCTCGCAGACCCGGACCATCTCGCGGGCGCGGTCGGCCGTGGTCTCGATTGGCTTCTCGCAGAGGACGTGCTTGCCGTGGTCGGCCGCGGTCCGGGCGTAGTCGAGGTGGAGCGCGTTCGGCCCCGCGACGTAGACGGCGTCGAAGGCGTCGACTCCCTCGCCCGCCTCGAACTCGTCGTAGGTGAGCACGGCCTCGACGCCGTACTCGTCGGCGACCGATTCGGCCTTCCCGGACGACCCGCTGATCAGCGCCGAGACCTCGCAGAACTGTGTGCGGTCGGTCGCGGCGTGACCTTCCAGCGCCGGCAGGACGTGGTCGCGGGCGAACCCGCCGAGGCCGAGCAGCGCGACCCGGACGGTCCCCTCCTCGGCGGTCTGCCAGTCGCGGGTCGCGAAGCGCTCGGTGTACGAATCGAGGTTCATGGCAGTTGGGTCGCCCCGGACGCCGGAAAGCCTACCGGCGGGATGAGGCCGAGCGCCCGCGTCGGTGCGGGGTCGCCAGCGGAGCGATGGCCGAGCGACCGAACCCCCGTCGGACCTCGGCCGGGCGTTTCTTCCCGACCCACCGAGAAGAGGCGCCTCGTGGTAGGACTCGGCATCTGGTACGCGGCGGTCGCGGCGCTGGTCTGGGGCGGCTACCTCTTCGGACTCAAGCGGTACGTCTCGGGGTACCCGCCCGCGGTGGTCATCGTCGGCGCGAACGCGGCCGGCGTCGCGTGGTACTTCCCGGTCGCGGCGCTCTGGCCGGCGGAGGGGCCGCCAGTCGGCGAGGTCACGTTCGCGGGGGTCGCGCTCGTCGGCTTCGTGCTGGTCGCCAGCGCCGCGGCGTATCTCGCGCTGCTCTACGCGCTGAACGCCGGCGACGTCTCGTACGTCGCCCCGCTGGGCAAACTGGTCCCGGCGTTCACCCTGCCGCTGGAGGTCCTGCTGGTCGGCGAGCATCTGGCGCCGTCGCAGCTCGTCGGCGTCGGGTTCGCCACGCTGGCGGTCTACCTCGCCAACTACCAGTCCACCGGGCTACTGGCGCCGATCCGCCGGGCTGCGACTCACCGGCCGGCCCAGCTCGCGCTCGGGAGCGCCGCCCTCTACGGCGCGGTCGACGTCGGCACTCGCGTCGTGCTCCAGGGCGTCGGGGTGCGCTCGGACGTCTGGGTGCTGGTCTACACCGGCGGGGTCGCGGTCGTGCTCCTCCCGCTGGCGGCCCGCCAGTGGTCCGGCGATGTGGCCGCCGCGCTGCCGACGTTCGCGGCGCTCGGCGCCGTCGTCGCGGTCGGGACCCACCTCATGACCCAGGCGTTCGCGGTCCTGCCGGCGAGCATCGTCTCGCCCATCCTCAACACCCAGGCGATCGTCGCGGTCGTGCTCGGCGGTCTACTGCTCGGCGAGGACCGGTTCGGGCTCCGGCTGGTCGCCGGCGCGGTCGCCGTCGTCGGCATCTCGCTCATCGCGCTCGGGTGAGAGGGGCGGTCGGGTCACGGTCCGGACCGCGGCGGAGTCCGCCGGTGGCAATATTCGCACCTAAATGGAAAACGGTTTGAAATTGCTCGCCGGACGCTTGTACATGAAAGTCCGCGTCAGCGACGGTGCGACCGACGAGGAGGCCTCCGCCATCGCGGAGGCGCTCGCCCGGCACGTCCGCGACGAGGTCGAAGTGTTCGTGGGCGACGCCGACGCCCCGGCCGTGGTCAGAGAGGCGCCGGTCGCCGAGGCAGGAGCAGCCGGAGCGGGGTCTCCCGGGGCAGCGACCGGCGACGGTGGGTCGTCGGCCGCGCCTGGGACCTCGGCCGGCGACGACCTCGGACCGACCGACCGCGAGCGGGCGCTCTGGGACGAGATCGAGGACATCGAACTCGGCGGGCCCGAGAAGTACAAACAGCGCCTCGACGAGCAGGGCAAGCTGTTCGTCCGCGACCGGCTCGACCTCTGGTTCGGAGAGGACGGGATGCTGTTCGAGGACGGGAAGTTCGCCAACTTCGACGCCTGGCACCCCGACAGCCCCGAGGTCGAGGACAGCGACGACCGGCTCCCGGGCGACGGCCTGCTCACCGGCGCGGCCGAGTTCGAGGGCCGGGAGCTCCACTTCATGGCCAACGACTTCACCGTCAAGGCCGGGTCGATGGCCCAGAAGGGCGTCGAGAAGTTCCTCCGGATGCAGCAGCGCGCGCTCAAGTCGGGCAAGCCCGTGCTCTACCTGATGGACTCGTCGGGCGGGCGCATCGACCAGCAGACCGGCTTCTTCGCCAACCGCGAGGGAATCGGGAAGTACTACTACAACCACTCGATGCTCTCGGGGCGGGTCCCCCAGATCTGCGTGCTCTACGGCCCCTGCATCGCGGGTGCGGCCTACACGCCCGTCTTCGCCGACTTCACGGTCATGGTCCGCGACATGTCGGCGATGGCCATCGCCTCGCCGCGGATGGTCGAGATGGTCACCGGCGAGGAGATCGAACTCGAGGAGCTCGGCGGCCCGGACGTCCACGCCAAGTACTCCGGCAGCGCGGACCTGGTCGCCGACGACGAGGAGCACGCCCGCGAGCTGGTCGCGGAGCTCGTCGGCTACCTCCCTGACAGCGCCGACGACGAGCCCCCGAAGCGGGAGGGCAAGCCCCCCGCGAAGTCGCCGGAGGGAATCGATTCCATCGTCCCGCAGGCCCCGAACAAGGGCTACGACATGACCGACGTGATAGACCGCGTGGTCGACGAGGGGTCGTACTTCGAGCTCAAGCCCGAGTACGGGAAGGAGATCATCACCGCGTTCGCCCGCATCGACGGCCGGCCGGTCGGCATCGTCGCCAACCAGCCCGCCCAGCGCGCCGGCGCCATCTTCCCCGACGCCGCCGAGAAGGCCGCGGAGTTCATCTGGACCTGCGACGCCTACGATATTCCTCTACTGTACCTCTGCGACACCCCCGGCTTCATGGCCGGGTCGCAGGTCGAGAAGGACGCCATCCTCGAGAAGGGCAAGAAGTTCATCTACGCCACCTCGTCGGCGACCGTGCCGAAGCAGACCGTCGTCGTCCGGAAGGCCTACGGCGCGGGCATCTACGCCATGGGCGGCCCGGCGTACGACCCCGAGAGCGTCCTCGGACTCCCGTCGGGCGAGATCGCCATCATGGGGCCGGAGGCAGCCATCAACGCGGTGTACGCCCGGAAGCTCTCCGAGATCGACGACGAGGAGGAGCGCGCGGCCAAGGAGCGGGAGCTCCGCGAGGAGTACCGCGAGGACATCGACGTCCACCGGATGGCCAGCGAGGTCGTCATCGACGAGATCGTCCCGCCGAGCACGCTCCGGACCGAACTGGAGAACCGGTTCGCGTTCTACGAGGGCGTCGAGAAGGAATTGCCCGACAAGAAGCACGGCACGATCCTCTGACTCGCCGCGCCGACGCTCCGACCGGTGAGGTGACGCTCCGACCGGTGCGCCGTTCCGACCCGCGCTGCTGACTCCCCGACGGCGCGCCGGACAGGTCCGGCCTGTGGCGACCCGCCGCCGGTGTAATGCGGCGTTTTCTACCGATACGACCCCCGACGTGCCCGTTCTCCGGGGTTCGCGTTTTCGAGCGGCGGAGCCTCGTTCTCCCGCGTTAATCCGGCGTGTCAGCGGCTAAGGAGCCGTATAACAATGGACGGTCTCGTCGTCCGTGGATTCGTGAGTTCTGACGGACGCTACTGGTCGGCGCTGGCCAGCACCGGACGACGACGCCTGACCGACCCGCTGGCGGGCGTCGACGGGACCGAGCGGACGCTCTGGATACTCGTGGGGGTCGCGCTCGTCGGCGACCTGCTCACCACCTACTACGGGCTACAGCTGGGGCTGTCCGAGTCGAACCCGGTCGCCAGGGCCGCCATCCGGCAGTTCGGGTTCTCGGCGATGGTGGGGATGAAGCTGATCGCGATCGGGGTCGGGCTGGGCTGCCGGCGGCTCCTGCCCGAGCGACACGGCCTGCTCGTCCCGGCCGGCCTCGCGGTGCCCTGGCTGGCGGCCGCGGTCGTCAACCTCGCGCTCTACGCGATGGTCGCGAGCTGAAGACGCCGCGGCGTCGTGCCGCGACCGACTACTGGTTTTCCTTCTTGAGCGACAGCACCGTCCGGTCGAACTCGCAGACCAGAAGGTCGTCGCCGTCCTCGTCCTCGCGGTTCGCGGCGAACGCCTCGACTCGCATCGTCACGACGCCGCGCTCGCCGTCAGAGGTCTCGCGCTTGTCGGTCACGGTCGACTGCGCGCGGATGGTGTCGCCGTGGAACACCGGGTTCGGGTGCTCGACGTCGTCGTACGAGAGGTTGGCGACGATGGTTCCGTCCGTGGTATGGGGGATCGTGAGCCCGACCGCCAGGCTCATCGTGTAGAGGCCGTTGACCAGGCGCTCGCCGAACTGGGTGTCGGCTGCGAACTCCGCGTCGAGGTGGAGCGGCTGCTGGTTCATCGTCATGTCGCAGAACGCCTGGTTGTCCGACTCGCTGACGGTGCGTCGCTTCTCGTGTTCGTAGGTCGCGCCGACCTCGAACTCCTCGTAGTAGAGCCCGGTCACGGCCGAACCGTCGCCTCGGTCGGGCAAAAATCCCGCCGATTCCGCGCCCGGCGCCCGACACGCCGTCCGGAGACCTCACCGTCATGCGGCGCCTACGACGCAGTAATTACCCCATAACAAAGCATAAGTCCCGAATAAATCAGGTCGCAGTCAGTCACAGCCGAGGCTTACCATGTCTGAGGACGCAAGCCGGTTCGAGTGGGCGCGACCGCGAACAGGGGACGAACGCGTCGGCGCGGCCGCCGGCCGCGAAACGGTGCCAGGGACACCGCGGGGTGCGACGCCCCCGGCCGGCGCGCCGGGCGCACGCGAATCGGACGCGCGACGCTCGCGTCCGCGCCCGGCTCGGGCCGACGCTCCGCACGACCGGCTTGCCGACGACCGGATCGCCACCGAACCCGGAATCGAGAGCGCACGCGACCGCATCCCCGCTCCGGCCCGACCGCGGGTTCGCTTCCGCTTCGGGGCCGACGGGCCGGTCGCGACCGCGCCCGTCGTCCGCGACGGGACGGCGTACCTGGGCTGTGCGACCGGCTGCACGCATGCCGTCGATCTCACCGACGGAACCGAAGTCTGGTCCGTCCACGCGGGCGGACGGGTCACGGGACCGGCAGTCGCCGACGGCACCCTCTACGCGGGGACGAGCCGCGGCGCGGTCCTCGCGCTCGACGCGGCGACCGGCGACCGCCGGTGGACGACCGAGACGGACGGCGACGTCCAGGCGACGCCCGCAGTAGTCGACGGAACCGTCTTCGCCGCGGCCGACGACGGCCGGGTCGCAGCACTCCATCCCGCCGACGGCTCGCGGCTCCGGACGTTCCGGAACGCCGCGCGGACGCTCTGCTCGGTCGCCGTCGACGACGAGCGCGTCCTCCTCGCGAGCCTCGCCGGCGGCGCGTACGCCCACGACCGGACCGACGGCCGCGAGCGCTGGCGGTTCAGGCCCGCGGTGGCGGTCGGCAGCGCACCCGCGGTCGACGGCGACACGGCGTACCTCGGGACGGTCGACGACGGCCGGGTGTGTGCGATCTCGGCGGTGACCGGCCGTGAGCGCTGGCAGGCCGAGACGGACGGGGCCGTCTGGGCATCGCCGACGGTCGCGGACAGGACCGTCTTCGCGGGGAGCGCCGACGGGTCGGTCTACGCGCTCGACGCCGCCGACGGGTCGGTGTCGTGGCGGACCGACCTCGGCGCGCGGATCTGGGCGTCGCCGACGGTCGCCGACGGCGCGGTCGTCGTCGGGACCGAGGCCGGCGACGTCTGCGGGATAGACCGGCAGGAGGGGACGGTACTGTGGTGGTACCGGGCGGCGGACGCCGTGGTCGCGCCGGTGGCCGTCGAGGACGAGACGGCCTACGCGGCCGACCGCGGCGGGGTCCTCACCGCACTCTCTATTCCGGAATAGTTGAACCGTCGGAGCGCGTGGTGTCGCGCATGCCCCGACGAAGTATCCTGTTCACGCCGGGCGACCGCCCGGAGATGATGCGCAAGGCGCCGAGCGCCGGCGCCGACGTGATCGTGTTCGATCTGGAGGACGCCGTGGCGCCCGACGCCAAGGACGAGGCCCGCGCGGCGGTCCGGGAGGTGCTGGCCGACCCCGATTTCGGGCCGGACTGCGAGGTCTGCATCCGGGTGAACCCGGCCGGCATCGCCGCCGACGACGACCTCCGGGGCGTGCTGGGTCGGTCCGAGCGAGACGGAGAAGCCGCGACCGGTGAGGAGGGCGCCGCCGAGAGAGTCGGGAAAACGCTCGACGCCGTGATGCTCCCGAAGACCGAGACGCCCGCCGACGCCGAGACGCTGGCCGAACTGCTGGAGGAGCGCGGCGCCGAGGTGCCGGTCCTCGCGCTGGTCGAGACGGCCGCCGGCGTGCTCGCCGCCGAGGAGATCGCCGAGGTCCCCGAGGTAGACGCCCTCGTCTTCGGCGCCGAAGACCTCGCGGCCGACCTGAGCGCGACCCGGACCGACGAGGGAACGGAGGTGCTGCACGCTCGCCAGCAGGTCGTGCTCGCCGCTAGCGCCGCGGACGTCGACGCCATCGACACGGTGTACACCGACTTCGAGGACGCCGACGGCCTGCGCGAAGAGACTGGATTCGTCATCCAGCTCGGCTACGACGGCAAATTGGCCATCCATCCCGCGCAGGTCGACCCGATCAACGAGGCGTTCACGCCCGACCCCGAGCGCGTCGAGTGGGCCGAGCGCGTGCTGGCGGCCAAGGAAGAGGCCGATGCCGAGGGCCGAGGCGTCTTCCGGGTCGACGGCGAGATGGTCGACGCGCCCCTCGTCTCGCAGGCCGAGCGCGTGCTGGCCTACGCGGAGGCGGCCGACGAGAAGTAGCCGGTGAGGGGCTGTCAGCGGTCCGCTTCAGGGCCAGAGCCCGCGGGTCGACTTGGCCTCGGCGATGCGCGAGAGCGCGACGACGTAGGCCGCATCGCGCCAGCTGATGTCGCGGGCCTCGACCTCGGTCCGGACGTCGTCCCAGGCCGAGAGCATGTGTGATTCGAGCTCGTCGTTGACGCGCTCGAGCGACCACTGCCGGCGGTTGATGTCCTGGAGCCACTCGAAGTACGACACCGTCACCCCGCCCGCGTTCGCCAGGATGTCCGGGATGACCTGAACGCCGTTCTCCTCGAGGATGGCGTCGGCGGCGAACGTGGTCGGCCCGTTGGCGCCCTCGACCACGATGTCGGCCCGCACGTCGCCGGCGTTGTCGGCGGTGATGACGTTGCCGATGGCGGCCGGGACCAGCACGTCCACGTCGAGTTCGAGGATCTTCTCGTTCGAGAGCTTCTGCGGCGCGTCGTGGGTCATCACGGCCTCGGGCTCCTCCTCGTGGGAGGGCACCGCGTGGGTGTCGAGGCCATCGGGGTCGTAGATGGCGCCGTTCACGTCGCTCACGGCCACGACGTTCGCGCCCCAGTCGTCGAGCAGGCGGGCGGCGTTCGCGCCGACGCTGCCGAACCCCTGGACCGCCACCGTGGTGTCCCCGAGGTCGTAGTCGTAGTAGTCGGCGGCCTCGCGGACGACGATGGCGACCGACCGGCCGGGCGCCTCCTCGCGGCCCTCGCTGCCGCCGACGACCGGCGGCTTGCCCGTCACCACGCCCGGGATGGTCTCGCCCTCCTGCATCGAGTAGGCGTCCATGAACCACGCCATCGTCTGGGCGTCGGTTCCCATGTCGGGCGCCGGGATGTCCTTCTTGGGGCCGACGAACTTCCGGAGTTCCTCGGCGAACCGGCGGGTGAGCCGCTCCTTCTCGTCGGCGCTCAGTTCCTTCGGGTCGACGACGACGCCGCCCTTGCCGCCGCCGAACGGCAGGTCCATGACCGCGCACTTCCAGGTCATCCACATCGACAGGCCCACGCACTCCTGTTCGCTCACGTGGGGGTGAAAGCGCAGGCCGCCCTTGTAGGGGCCCCGAACGTCGTCGTGCTGGGCGCGATAGCCCGTGAACACCTCGACGTTCCCGTCGTCGCGCTTCAGCGGAACCGCGACGCGGTGGACTTTCGTCGGGTGCTTGAGGCGTTCGATGACGCCCTCGTCGACGTCGAGATGGGCCGCGGCGTGTTCGAGCTGGCGCCGGGCCGTCTCGAGCGCGGACTCCGGCTGCTCGGTCTCTTCGCCGGTGCCCGCTTGGTCCGCGGCTTCGGTTTTGCCAGAGGACATTGGTAGGGAGTAGGTCCTCCCAGACGCTTAAAATATTAATGCTATTGATTCCACTTAGGACCTTAAACTCACACTTACGGTTCGCCCGTGATTGGGATGACGTAATTCGGAATAGCCGAAATCCGGCCGAACGAGGCCGGACGTACCCGCTTCGCTTCCGGAAACTGTATGAGTCACTGTAACGAATCCGTGACCCGACGGCGGAATTTACCACCATGTCCGAGCAAGCAAACCCCTTCGAGAGCCTACAGGAACAGATCGACGACGCCGCCGAGTACGTCGACGCCGGCGACGACGTGCTGAACCGGCTCAAACATCCCGAGCGCGTGCTGGAGACCAACCTCTCGGTCGAGATGGACGACGGCCACGTGGAGGTGTTCGAGGCGTTCCGCTCGGAGTTCAACGGCGACCGCGGCCCCTACAAGGGCGGCATCCGCTACCACCCGAACGTCTCGCGCGACGAGGTCAAGGCCCTCTCCGGGTGGATGGTCTACAAGTGCGCGGTCGTCGACATCCCCTACGGCGGCGGCAAGGGCGGCATCGTCATCGACCCCGACGACTACAGCGAGGCCGAACTCGAACGCATCACCCGGTCGTTCGCCAAGGAGCTCCGGCCGTTCATCGGCGAGGACAAGGACATCCCCGCCCCGGACGTCAACACCGGCCAGCGCGAGATGAACTGGATCAAGGACACCTACGAGACGCTGGAGAACACCACCGAACCCGGCGTCATCACGGGCAAGTCCCTCGACAGCGGCGGGAGCGCGGGCCGCGTCGAGGCCACGGGTCGCTCGACGATGCTCACCGCCCGCGAGGCGTTCGACTACCTCGACCGGGACATCGAGGGCGCGTCGGTCGCCATCCAGGGGTACGGCAACGCCGGGTGGATCACGGCGAAGCTCCTCCACGAACTCGACGCGAAGGTCGTCGCGGTCAGCGACTCCTCCGGCGCGGTCTACACCGAGGACGGCTTCAATCCCGTCGACGTCAAGGACCACAAGAACGAGACCGGCAGCGTCGTCGACTACCCCGGCGCCGACGAGGAGTTTTCCAACGAGGACCTGCTCACGCTCGACGTGGACCTGCTCGTCCCGGCGGCGCTCGAGAACGCCATCGACGGCGACCTCGCGCGGGACGTGCAGGCCGACGTGATCGTCGAGGCAGCGAACGGCCCGCTCACTCCCGAGGCCGACGAGGTGCTGGCCGAGACCGACACCTACGTCTTCCCCGACATCCTGGCGAACGCGGGCGGGGTGACGGTGTCGTACTTCGAGTGGGTCCAGAACCGCCAGCGGTTCTACTGGACCGAGGAGCGGGTCAACGAGGAACTCGAACGCATCATCACCGAGGCGTTCGACAATCTGGTCGAGACCTACGAGCGGACCGGCGCCCCCAACATGCGGACCGCGGCGTACGTCGTCGCCATCCGACGCGTCGTCGACGCATACGAGGAGAGCGGCAACTGGCCCTGAATCGGCCGCTCGGCGGGGTCCGTCCACTCCAGTGACGGCTTCGAGCGCACCGAGCATCGGGAGATCGGCCTCCGAGATTGGAAGTGCTTCGCGATGGGAGTCTTCAGTCGTAATCAAATTTTATCCACCAGATAATTCATTACAATTCGCTCACTTTCTCAACCTCATATTGTGGCTAGTGCGTCTCTACCCCCGAGACTCAAGCTCGCATAGATTATTTTCACCTGTGATAATGGTATTGGGGTTTTATGTCCTAAGTCCGAGAAGATCGACCCAGAAAGAAGCATGTTCGACATCGAAACAGAGCGGGCCGACCGCGGTCAGGTAGGTATCGGCACCCTCATCGTGTTCATCGCGATGGTGCTGGTGGCCGCCATCGCGGCCGGCGTGCTCATCAACACCGCGGGCTTCCTCCAGACCAAGGCCGAGCAGACCGGCGAGGAGAGCACCGCGAGCGTGACGAACCGGGTGAACGTCGTGAGCAGCGTCGGGGTCGTCGGCAACGACGAGACCATCCATCTGGTCAACCTCACCGTGATGAAGAACTCCGGGTCGGGCGACATCAACCTCTCGACGGCGACGGTCGAGTGGCTCGGGCCTCACAGCGGAAGAATCCTTCAGAACAATACAGACGGAGGGGCAGATAAGAATCATTTCAACCTCACAGCCATTAAGGACAAGAAAAATACCTTCCCTGTCTTGCATAACCAAGAGGACCGGTTCCGGATTACTATCAACCCTGATAAGATATCGGATGACGTCGACGAAGAGGGTGGCCTCGAAGGCGGTGAAGAGTTCACCATCAAAATCGTGACGTCGGCGGGTGCGATGACCTACCACCACAGCGTCCCGCCGTCGCTCTCGCAGAAGGACGCGGTGCAGCTCTAACCGGTTCTTCTCCCGTTCTCTTCGCCCGTACTCTACTCGTAATAGCGGAGCGACCGACTGCACGTCTTAGCTCGCACCTCCGAATCTGGGAGATAAATTACGCGAAACGAGAACGGACGTTTACGGCCCGAGTTCCTCACATCGCCTTCAGAGCCCGAGTTCCCGCCCGACGACGAGGTGCTGGATCTCGCTGGTCCCCTCCCCGATCTCCATCAGCTTCGCGTCGCGGAAGAACCGCTGGGGCGCGAAGTCCTCGGTGTAGCCGTAGCCGCCGAGCGTCTGGACCGCGTCCTCGGCGACCTCCCGAGCGGCCTCGCTGGCGTCGAGCTTCGCGAGGGCGCTCTCGCGGGTGACCGACTCGCTCTGGTCGTACCGCCAGGCCGCGCGGTGGGTCAGCAGGCGGGCTCGCTCGACCTTTCGGTCCATCGAGACCACCTTGTTCCTGATGGCGTCGAACTTCGAGATCGGCTGGCCGAACTGCTCGCGTTCCTTGCTGTACTCCTTGGCGGCCTCGTAGGCGCCCTGGGCCAGCCCGGTCGAGAGCGCCGCGATGGAGATGCGGCCGCCGTCCAGCGTCTTCTTGGTCTGATTCCAGCCCTCGCCCTCCTCGCCGAGCAGACGGTCCTCGGGAATGCGGACGTCGTCGAGCTGGATTTCACAGGTGGGCGAGGCGTTGAGCCCCATCTTGTCCCAGACGGTCGTGACCTCGAAGCCGTCGTCCTCCTCGGGGTCGACGATGAACGTCGAGATGCCGTCGTAGCCGGCCTCGGGGTCCGTGACGGCCTTGACGAGGACCGACCCGGCGACGTTGGCGTTGGTGATGAACTGCTTCGTGCCGTTGAGGACCCATTCGTCGCCGTCCTTCTCCGCCATCGTGTCCATGTCGCTGGCGTCCGACCCGCTGCCGGGCTCGGTCAGCGCCCACGAGCCGAGGTACTCGCCCTCCGCGAGCGGACGGAGCCACCGCTCTTTCTGCTCTTCGGTGCCGAACAGCTCGATGGGCTTGGAGGCCAGCGAGACGTGGGCCGCGTAGGAGAGGCCGACCGACCCGGAGACGCGGCCGAGCTCCTCGGTGACGAGCGCGTACATGAGCTGGTCGCCGCCCAGTCCGCCGTACTCCTCGCCGACCGGGACGCCCATCATGTCGAGGTCGGCGAGCTTCTCGAAGATGTCCTCGGGGAACCGGTGTTCGTCCTCCATCTCCTGGGCGACGGGCTCGATCTCCTCGTCGCAGAACCGACGCACCTCGTCGCGGATCATCTGGTGCTCGTCGGAGAGTCCGAAATCCATGCGCAAATTTTGCGCGAGCCGGAGTATAAAGTCACCGAAGCGAGCGGTCGCGACGCTGGTGGAGTACTCCGGCTCCCAGCCGTTACCGCCGTAACGCTGTTGACCGGGACGGGCGTATCAGCCCGCGTGAATGCCCACACGCCGACTCGGGTCGCGCTCGGCGCCGTCAGCCTCGGACTGGTCCTCGCGCTCGCGGCCGGATTCGTCACCGCCGGACAGTCGCCGAACGCCCGGTACGACCGCTCGGCGGAACTGGCTCCCGGCGTCCGGGAGGGGGTCGCCGAACCCCGACCGGGGGTCACGGTGGTTACCGTCCAGCGGGGCGACATGCGCGGCCTCTCCGGCGAACTCGTCGCATTTCGGCCGAACGGGACCGTACTCTACCAGACCGAGCGGTACAGCTCCTACTGGGACGTCGACCCGAGCCTCAGGGGTAATCGGACGGTCACCTACGTCGCCACGAAGTGGCTGAACGAGTCGGTCTGCGGCGGCGGTCCGCTGCTTTCCGACCGCGGCGACTGTCGGCGGAACGTGGTCGAGCGGCTGAACCTGACGACGGGCGAGCACACTCGACTGTACAGCCACCGGATGGAGGGCGGCCGGTGGCACGACGTCGACGTGATAAACGACTCGCACATCCTCGTCGGCGACATCGGCAACGAGGCGGTCTTCGTCGTCGACACGACCTCGGGCATCCGGGAGTGGACCTGGACCGCCGAGAGCGACCTCCCGATCACGGGCGGCGGGAGCTACGACCGGGACTGGGTGCACATCAACGACGTCGAACTACTCGACGACGGCCGCATCATGGTCGACCTCCGCAACCAGGACCAGGTCGCCTTCCTGAACCGGAGCGGCGGGATGATCGCGAACTGGACGCTCGGGAGCGAGAACGACTACGAGACGCTGCGGGAGCAGCACAACCCCGACTACATCCCGAAGTCGGAGGGCGGACCGGCGGTCATCGTGGCCGACTCGGAGAACGACCGAGTCGTAGAGTACCAGCGCGTCGGTGGCGAGAACGGGACCGACGCCCGGTGGAACCGGACGTGGACCTGGACCGACGAGCGGATGCAGTGGCCCCGGGACGCCGACCGCCTCCCGAACGGCCACACCCTCGTCACCGACACCATCGGCGACCGCGTGTTCGAGGTGAACCGGCGGGGCGAGGTCGTCTGGAACGCGCCCGTCGACCGGGCGTACGAGGCCGAGCGGCTCGGGACCGGCGACGAGAGCGCGGGCGGGCCGAGCGCCGCGAGCGCCGACCTCCGGTCGCACGCCCCGGCGACCGTCGACGGCCCGACCGACCGGCTCGAAGAGGCGGTCCGAGGAGCGGTCCCCATCGGCGTCCAGAACGGCCTGTTGGGCTACTTCTTCCCGTGGTGGATGGGATTCTACGACGTGCTGACGGTGTTCGCGCTGGCCGGCGTCCTTCTGGTCTGGGCCGGCCTGGAGCTGTGGTGGTCGGCGCCGCTTCGGACGCCGGCGGGGCTCGGGACCGACGCGTTCCCGTCGCTCCGGTCGGTTCTCGTCCTGACCGCGCTCGCGGTCATCGGCTACGTCGGCTCGGTCGTCGCCTCGCTGGTGTGAGGCTGTCGAGGGTCGAACCGCATCGGCGCCGCGAACCGGGAGACGGAACCGGCGCGGGCAAGTGGCTTTTTCAGGGCCGGCCGCCTAGTCGCTCCCGATGGGCATCCGGCGACTGGTCCGCGGCACCATCGAGTGGCAGCGCCTCGAGGCCGTCTTCGCGGAGATGGCCCGGCGGTACGACCAGTCGGAACTCCGGGTCGAGTTCCTCGACGCCGACAACTGGCTGTCGACCCCCGCGGTGGTCGACGACCAGTGGTTCGTCAAGATCGTGACCGACCAGAACTCGCTGGTCCACGCGCTGTTCACCGGCGCGCGCAACCTCGGCGCGTTCTCGTCGGGCACGGAGGGCTTCTTCGAGCACTTCGCCGACCCGATGGAGATGTGCGAGCACGAACTCGAGGCGACCCGCCGGATGCGCGAGATCGGGCTGAACGTCCCCGCGCCGGTCGAGGCGTTCGAGGTCGACGGGATGGGCGTGCTGGTGATGGAGTACCTCCCGGAGTTCCGGATCCTCGACGATCTGGCCTCGGAAGAGGTCGAGCGGTTTGCGCCCGAGGTGTTCGGGGCGCTGTCGGTGATGCACGACAACCGGCTCGCCCACGGCGACCTCCGTGGCGAGAACGTCCTGGTGCAGGACGGGGAGGTGTACTTCATCGACGCGACCAGCGTCCGCGAGGACGCCATCGAGGAGGCCCGGTCGTACGACATCGCCTGCGCGCTCGGGGCGCTCGAACCGCTCATCGGCGCGAGCGCGGCGGTCTCGGCCGCCGCCGAGCACTACGCGCCCGACGAGCTGCTCGCTGCCCGGGAGTTCCTCGACTTCGTGAACATTCGGCCCGACCACGACTTCGACGCGGTGAGCGTCAAGGGCGAGGTGGAGAAGCTGGCCGACTCGAAGGGGGAGTGAGGTCGGGTCGGCGACCCGATAGCGGTCTGTCCCCCCGCCGTCGGGCGGAACGAGAGTCCACGTTTCGCGCGAGTGACCCGAATTGAGAGACTTTTTAGTCGTGCCCGTCCCAATTTTTGCCAGAGCATGAGCCAACAAGCCAGCGAGGAGACCTACGAGCACTACATCGGCGGCGAGTGGACCGAGGGGCGCGGCGACGAGACGTTCGAGAGCGTCGACCCCTCGAACCGGGAGGTCCTCGGGGAGTTCCACCGCGGGACCGAGGCGGACGTCGACGCCGCCCTCGCTGCCGCCGCGGACGCCGAGGAGGAGTGGCGCGACCTCTCGTACATCGACCGCGCGGAGTACCTCTGGGACGTCTACCACGAGCTCAAGGACCGGACCGACGAGCTCGGCGAGATCGTGACCAGGGAGTGCGGCAAGGAGATCTCCGAGGGGAAGGCCGACGTGGTCGAGGCCGCCCACATGGTCGAGTGGGCCGCGGGCAACGCCCGTCACCCCCACGGCGACGTGGTCCCGTCCGAGATCCCGAGCAAGGACGCCTACATGCGCCGCAAGCCCCGCGGCGTGGTGGGCTGCATCACCCCGTGGAACTTCCCGGTCGCCATCCCGTTCTGGCACATGGCGCTCGCGCTGGTGGAGGGCAACACGGTCGTCTGGAAGCCCGCCGAGCAGACGCCGTGGTGCGGCCAGATCATCGCGGAGATGATGGTCGACGCCGGCATCCCCGAGGGCGTGTTCAACATGGTCCAGGGCTTCGGCGACGCCGGCAACGCCATCGTCGAGGACGAGCGGGTCGACACCGTGCTGTTCACGGGTAGCAGCGAGGTCGGCCACAAGATCGCGGGCAAGGTCGGCGGCGAGCCCGGCAAGCTCGCTGCCTGCGAGATGGGCGGGAAGAACGGCATCGTCGTCACCGACGAGGCGGACCTCGACGTCGCGGTCCACTCGGCCATCATGTCCTCGTTCAAGACGACGGGCCAGCGCTGCGTCTCCAGCGAGCGCCTCATCGTCCACGAGGACGTCTACGACGAGTTCAAGGAGCGCTACGTCGAGCTCGCCGAGAGCGTCTCCGTCGGCGACCCGCTCGACGCGGACACCTTCATGGGCCCGATGGTCAACGAAGAGCAGGTCGAGAAGTTCGGCAAGTACAACGACCTCGCCCGCCAGGAGGGCGCGAACGTGCTGGTCGACCGCGAGGAGCTCGACGACGACGAGATCCCCGAGGGCCACGAGGACGGTTTCTGGGTCGGTCCGTTCGTCTACGAGGTCGACTACGACACCGACCTCCGGTGCATCAAGGAGGAGGTGTTCGGCCCCCACGTCGCGCTCATCGAGTACTCGGGCGACATGGACCGGGCCATCGAGATCCACAACGACACGCCCTACGGGCTCGCCGGCGCGGTCATCTCGGAGGACTACCGCCAGATCAACCAGTTCCGCGACGAGGCCGAGCTCGGCCTGGCGTACGCCAACCTGCCGTGCATCGGCGCGGAGGTCCAGCTCCCGTTCGGCGGCGTCAAGAAGTCCGGCAACGGCTACCCGAGCGCCCGGGAGGCCATCGAGGCGGTCACCGAGCGGACGGCCTGGACGATGAACAACTCGAAGGACATCCAGATGGCACAGGGGCTGTCCGCCGACATCAAGACCGAGAGCGACGATTAGACCGCGGGACACATCGTCGGGTGGTCGAGTACGTCTAATCGCCGTTCCCGCAGAATCCGACGATTGAACAGCGAGGTCCTCGTGGCCGAGCAAATTCAGCCATAACGTTCGCAGATTCGACGACCGAGCTGTGGTGTCTTTTCGGCGTACGCACTCACTCTCGCTCACGTTTCGAGCGACGATCAGACTCGTGCCACAAGTCGCCGAGAAGTTCCGGAGCAGGGGACCGCCCGGTCACGAACAGCCGCAGTCGCCCGAACAGCCGCAGTCCGAGGCGCCAATTGCGTCCGGGCCGCGCAGGAAGAGGATCGCCCCGGCGACCAGACCGAGGCCGCCGACCGCGATACCGGACACCGTTCCGACGGCCGGAACCGAGACCGGTTCCGGGGGAACCAGCGTGCCGACGCTGAGACCCACGACGACGCCGGCAATCATCTTGATTGTTCTCGCACTCGCGATCGCGTTCCTGATTCGGTTCACGAGGGATGGTAGCGCTGAATCGACTGTAAACGTTTTCAGAACGGCGGTTCTGTTCGTTGAGCGTCACTTATCCCGGCCGTCCGATGTCCTCAGACCACACTGCGTTCCGTCTGGACGACCTGAAGGCGGTCGTCGAGGACTACCCGCAACTGTTCGCCATCGATCTCGTACGGGACCGCGACCGACACCGGGTCCGTTCCGACGACTTCGATGCTCTCTCTCGCCGCGGCGATCGGGTCGTTCCACCAGCGCGAACGCGCCGCCTCCCGGCCGTGCTCGGCGAAGAAACCGACGACTTCGGGCGCGGTCACCGCGACGTTCGCGGGGTGACCGGCGAGACTGGTCGCACACTCCTCGCACGCGAGCACCGCGTACGACTCCAGACACGACAGCGGGTCGCCGCCGCAGCTGTCGGCGACCGACTCGTTGTGCCCGAGCCGTCGCTCGATTCGACCGCCGCAGCCGTGACAGACGCCGCGACGCATCACGGCGATCTTGTGGTGCCGACGCCGGTAGACCGCGTCGAGCAGTTCCGACTGCGAGCGGACCTCGACCCCTCGAGTCGGGAAGTGCGCGGCGTCGAAGAGTCGCTCGCGGCCCTCGCACTCGACGATGAGCACGTGGTCGGGACGGTACGACGCCGCGAGCCGCCCCTCGCACTCGGGACAGTCGCCGACAGGGAACGGGTCGACGGCGAGTCTGTCGGTCAGCGTTCCGGCGACGAACGCCTGGTGGAGCATCTGTCCGGGAAGACTGAGACCGTAGCCGTCGTCGCCTTTCTCGACGAACGTCCCGACGAGCTTGTCCAGGTGGTAATTGAACCGACCGCTGTCCTCGACGCCGGTCCGCTCCATCAACTCCGTGAACGTCAGGGCGTCCGACGTGGCGGGGTCGGCCGACCGCGCCTCACCGAGTTCGAGAACGATGGTCGCGCGCGTCGGTTCGCCGACGATGGAGAGCGCCTCGTCGAGCGAGAGCGACGCCGCTCGCTCGGGACCGTTCCCGAGGTCCGGCGACTCACGGTCGGTGCTGCTCGCGTCGTTCGACATACCTCGGTGTTCGAGCGGGGGCCTCTTCGGTGTTCTGTCGGGCGGGAGCGACGACGGGACGACGAGGCGAAGAAGGGCGGGGCGAAAGCGAGTTCAGTCGACGTAGCGCAGCAGCTTCGGCCCCTCGACCGCCATCACGAACGAGACGCTGAGCATCATGAACGTCACCGTGAGCAGGCCGTAGAGGTCCTCGGTCCCGAAGTGGGTCGCCGGGGCGGTGCCGAGCCAGTTGCCGGCGATGGCGGCGCTGCCGACCACCGCGGTCCAGAGGAAGTAGCGGCTCCACTGGTGGGAGGGCCGACTCTGTCGGGGTTCATCGACGTCGAGGAAGCGGCGGAGCCGGTCGGGGTCGGCGGTCAGTCTGACCGTCCGCTCGGCGGCGTCGTAGGTCACGACGTCGTTGTCGCTCAGGCGGGGGATGTGGGTCTGGTAGAGCGAGGAGTACACCTGCTTGCGCTGGCGCGAGGTGAGGTCGGCGACCGGCGTGTCGTTCTCCCACGCCGCGATGCGCGCGCTGAGGTCGGTCAGGGTTATCTCGGGGTCCTCCAGCAGGTGGCGGAGGAGTCGCCGCCGCCGGGAGTTGCCGAGCAGGTCGAACATCGTCTCCCGGGAGGGGCCGGTCGGGGCCTCCTCGCTCGCGTTCTGTACGCCGGTTCGAGTCGTCGCGTTGGCCATCTGTCCGTTATGTGGCCATTATCTTACAGCGTAATTAATATTCGGGTCTTGACTCTTGTGGCCGCGAGACGACCGAATAGCCCCGTTTCGGTCGAGCGACGGCCCAGTGCGGCCGATAGTAAACTGTGGAAAACGAGAGAGGAGTTTGGTCCGAGTCCGCGTCCCGCGTCCGGAGCGTCACGCTCGGAGCGTCAGATTCGCCGGTCGCGCCACGCCGGGAACTCCTCGCGGACGGCCGCGACCCGATCCGGGTCGACGTCGGTGACGACGAGCGCCGGGTCGTCGCCCGTGCTCGCCAGCGTGGTGCCCCAGGGGTCGTACGCCGTCGAGCGCCCGAGGAGTTCGGCGTCGTCGAAGTCGCCCGACCCGTTGATCGTGGCGACGAACAGTTGGTTCTCGACAGCGCGGGCGCGGGGCAGGAGCTTCCAGTGCTCGACGCGGGGGTACGGCCACGCGCTCGGGACGAGGACGAGGTCAGCGCCCTCCGCCGCGATGGAACGGAACAGTTCCGGGAACCGGAGGTCGTAGCAGGTCGTCATCCCGACCGTCGTCCCTCCGAACTCGGCGACGCCCAGGCTCTCGCCGGGCACGAGCATCCGAGCCTCGGCCGATTCGTAGCCGAACAGGTGGTGCTTGCGGTACACCGCGAGGCGCCGCCCGTCGCGGTCGAACAGGACCGACGTGTTCGCCAGCCCCTCGTCGGCCGGCGTCTCGACGCTCTCGGTCTCTGCGAGGTCCTCCACGATGCTGCCCGCGAGGACGCCCACGCCGTGCTCGCTGGCCGCGTCGGCGATGCGGGTCAGCGTCGGCCCCTCGACGGGTTCGGCCGCGCGCTGGTAGGAGTCGAACGCGAAGTAGCCCACGTTGAATATCTCCGGGAGCGCGACGAGGTCGGCGCCCCGGTCGGCGGCCTCGGCGACGGCCGCCTCGGCGCGCTCGCGGTTGTCCTCGACCGCGGCGGACTCTATCTCGAGCTGGGCGAGCGCGAGCCTCACGCCGGAACCGCCTCCCGGAGCGCGGTCTCGAGGTTGTCGAGCTCCTCGTCGAGGTGCTTCCTGAAGTAGCGCTCGATGCCGGGCATCCTCCCCTCGACGGTGAACCGGTTGATCAGCTGGCTCCCGTCCTCGGTCTCCCGTATCTCGTGCTCGCCGGTGACGCGGAGGGCCGACGACCGGCCGACGAACTTGACGTACCGCGGCGGGTCGCGCTCGACGTCCTCGGTCTCGACCGGGACGGTCCTGTCGAGGAACGGGATCGGGAGCTTGATGTGCCAGATCGACTGGTTCTCGCCGACGACCTCGTAGTCGTCGACGACGCTGATGGCGGTAGCTCGCTTCTCCGGGTCCGCGATGAACTCCCACACCTCCTCGGGCGCGACTGCCATCTCGAACGTTCGCTCCACCCGGATTGTCATACCGGTCGTTCGGGACGCGCTCTCAAAAACCCGCCGGACCTTCCGTCGCCTCCGTCCCTGAATTACACCGAAGCGTCGGCGCATCGCGGTCGGGCGTCCCGGTCGTTATCGAAGACGGCGGGGATTGCCTCCGCGAGGTAGCGATTCTCCTGCCGCGGCGAGCTGCTCGGCGCTATCCCGGCGTCACCTTCCAGGTCGTCGACTTGGCGCGACCCCACTTCTCGATGTCGACCTCCTCGGTCTTCTCGGCGAGCTCGGGCAGCCTGACGCCGACCTGCTTCGAGGAGAGCCCGAGCTGCTCGGCGATGTTCTTCGACCGGAAGTACCGCTCGCCCTTCGAGACGCTCTCGCGGAGGTAGGCAACGATCCGTTGCTCCTCGTCGGTGTAATCGGTCATCCTCTACGGGGTATAGGGGGTTGCGACCCTTAACGATTTCCCGTGGGAAACGACCCGCATCGGGAGATGACCGGCGTCTCGGCGGGTCCGGGGTACCGGACGTTACGACCGTGAAACGGACGCCGCGGTGTTACCAGAAGAGGTGAACCGCGGCGACCGCGAGGACGCCGGCGGTCACCGCCGCTGCGAAGCCCCACGCGGCGAGTTCGGTGCCCGGCGCGACGAACATTGCGACCGTCGCACCCGCCGCCAGCAGCGTGAACAGCGTCGCGAGTCCGATACCCTTGTCGCTCCCGACCGTCTCGGTTTCGGCCATACGTGTCGCTTCTGGCGACCGGAACTTAGTTCATTCTACTCGCCGATAGGTGACGGTAGCTTTTACGGGGTGGAGTGCGGGCCGGGGAGTATGGCACTCTCGCTCAAGTCCGCGTTACTCGGGAGCAAGCTCCGAATTCTGTTCTCGGTCGTACTACTGGCCGGCGTCGCCGTCGCCGGCGGCGTGTCGCTGGGCGTCCTCGGCGCGCCCAGCGTCGGCGGAATCAACAACAGTTTCGGCAACGTCACCGAGGACACGACCGAGATACGGACCGACATCGCCGTCAGCAACCCCAATCCCGTCGGGGTGAGCCTCGGCGGCGTCTCGGTGTCCTACGACGTGACGATGAACGACGTGGCGATGGCCAACGGGACGAAGGAGGGCGTCTCGGTCGGCGCCGGGAACAGCACGGTCGAGCTCGCTACCCTGATGGACAACGACCGGATTCCGGCGTGGTGGGTCAGCCACGTCCGGAACGGAGAGCGGACGACGCTCCGCGTCGACGCCTCGGTCCGCTCGGCCACGCTCGGGCGTCGCTTCGAGGCGCCGCCGGTCGACCGCGAGATCTCGACCGACCTCATCTCGCAGTTCAACTCGACCGAGACGCGACCCGTCAACGCGAACCGGCCGCTGGTCTCGGACCCCGTCGCGTACGTCAACGAGACCGGCGCCCGGTGGGGGGAGGTGACGAAGTCCGAGACGCCCATCGCCCTGCGCTTCGAGGTGTACAACGCCAAGACCCTCCCGCTGGCGATCACCGAGATCGGGTACAACATCACGATGAACGACGTCGCGGTGGGGAGCGGCGAGAGCCAGACCGGTCACGTCATCGAGGGCCACTCCTCGGAGACGATCGAGACCCGGACCGTCATCCGGAACGCCAGGCTCGACGACTGGTGGGTCTCGCACCTCCGGAACGACCAGGTGACCGAGCTCCGCATCGACTTCTACGCCCGGGTCGAACTCGCCGGCGAGACGTTCCGGATCCCGCTCGACGGGATGACCTACACCAAGACCATCGAGACCGACATCCTCGGGTCGAAGGGCGCGAGCGACGGCAGCGAGTCGAACGCCGCGACCACGGCCGGCGGTGACGGCTCGGAGACCGACGACGGGAGCAAGCCGACCGCGACGACCACCGGAACGGAGACGACCACCGACGACGGGACCGCGACTGCGGAACCGGCCGCCACGACTTCCGGCGACTCGACCACCACTTCGGACGATTCGACAACTACCGGCGGGGAGACTACGACCGACGACGGACTCCTCGCCCGCAGCCCGGCGGGAATCCGGTGAGTCGACCGCCGGTGGGACGATCTCGATGATCCAGCGGACCGTTCTCGGCGCGTCGAACCACCGAGTCGGACGCTACTACTCGCCGACGGGAGGCGCAGAAATTAGGGGGTGTCGACAGAACTTTATAGCCGGCGGTACGACCTACGTTCGCATGACACGGAGTGTAGACGCTCCTGATCGAGTTCTTCTCGGGCGATGAGAACGACGTCTCGGTCCGACGGGACGGCGAGTCGATAGTGCTGGCAGTCGACGGCTGTGACTACGAACTGTCCAGAGACGAGGCCGCCCAGCTGCAGGACGCGGTCGGCGACGCACTGACCCAGCGCCGGGAGTTCTTCCGGACCGCGGGGGTCCACCGCGAGGACGGCACCTACGAGGTCTCCCGCCGGGGCGCCGACTCGGCGGGCAACTCGAAGGTGTTCGAGAGCTTCGAGGTGCTGGGCCGGCTGTACGACCGGCTGCCCGACGAGTTCTCGGCCGACGACGTCGGCCGGACCGGAATCACGGGCTCGCGGCGCCACATGCTGGTGCGGCACTTCGCCGAGCACCCGGCGTTCGACTGCGGCATCGCGCGCCGGAACCCGCTGACCGCCGAGAAGACAGGAGACACGGTAGATGAGACGGGCGACGAAACTGACGCTGCGGAGGTCGGGGTGGCCGGCGCGGACTGACGCGCTCACCTCGTTGGACGAGAATTCAGTCGAACCTCGCGGTGATATTTTTCCGAAGGCCAGTTTGCCCCGGTAGAGTACCTACTGTCTCCCTTCGAGTGCCGACGCTTCACCTGCCGAAAGCCACTGCCTTCGGACTTACGTGTCGGGTCGCATGTCGAAGCCCTCGATCTCCTTGACGTCGCTCGACCCGCACTCCGGACACTCGCCGTAGGGTTCCTCGAACGTCGCGCCGCAGTCGGTGCACTCCAGCGCGACGCCCGGTTCGTTGTCGGGGACGAGCATGTCGCGAATCGTGTCGACGATACCCATGCCGACGCTTGCGTCGCGGGCCTGAAATGGGTTGTTGCCGAAACGACTGATTTCGCCAGGGAGCGGCCCGAGCGGCGTGCAATGTCGAAAAAGGGGACGCCTGACCGGGATTCGGCGACCGACTCAGTTGATGGTCGTGTGCTCGCTCTCCTCGTTCAGCGCGAGGTTGGCCGCGATCTCGGCGTTCCGCATGGCGTACTGGGCGGTCTGCTGGAGGCTGACCAGCACCTCGCGGACCGCCAGCAGGGAGTCGTTGTCCATCTCGGGCAGGTCCGAGAGGATCTCGCTCTCGCGGTCGCTGATCTCGTGGAACAGCGCCCGGACCTCGAGGGTCTTGTCGTAGTCGCGCTCGACGGCGGCCTGGACCGCCTTCGCGGTTATCTCGTCGACCTGGTCGGTGAACTCCCGGATGCGCCGCATCGTCTGGCCGTCGACGTCGAGGGTGTGGCCGTCGGCCTCCAGCGCGATCTCGGCGATGTCCTCGGCGTTGTCCGCGGTGAGTTCGAGGTTCTTGGCGATCGACCGATAGCCGATGAGGGGGAAGCCGCTGTCCAGGTCCACGGCCCGCGCGAGCGTGGGGTTCTGGTAGGCCGTGAAGATGAGGCGGAGCAGCAGGACGAAGATCTTGTTCGCCTGGCGCTCGCGGTTGAGCGCGCGCTCGGCGAGGTCGGGGTTGCCGTGGGCGAGCGCCTTGACCGCCTCGCCCCGCATGGTCGAACCGGTGTTCTCCAGGCGCTCGAGCAGGTTGTCGAGGCTGAAGTCCTCCGGGTCGACCGAGCACCGGATGGCGATGCTGTCGGGGGTCTCCTCGACCACGCCCAGCCCCATCAGCTGGGTCTCGGCCTTGTACACCGCGTTGATGTGGTCGCTGTCGAGGGTCTCCTCGCTCTCGAGGTGGATGACCCGGCGCCCGAGCACGTACTGGGCGACGATGGCGCGCTCGACCGCGTCGGCGTCGAGGTTCTCGGCGTGGATTATCGCTTCGGACTCCTCGGTGTGGGCCGACTCCGGCAGCACCGTCAGCGTTCCCTTCCCGCCCATGCGCAGCGACACCTCGTCACCCTTCTCGACGTTGTTCTCCGAGGCCCACTCCGCCGGGAGGGTCATCGCCAGCGTCGAGGGGCCTAACCGTTGCACCTTTCGCGTTTCCATGTGTGCTCACTCTATCCCACAAGACCTTAAACTTCACCCGGAGTCAATAATTGTGCCTTAAACGACCTTCATCATCCTCCGTTCGAATCTGCCGACCCTGACCTTCCGCCATCCCCGCAGCGAGTCGTCGACTTCGTCGTCGCCGGTGTCGACCCTGAGGACGCCGATACCGTCGAGTTTCGGCTTCGACGCGATTATCTCGACCGAGGACCGTCGGACGACTTCCGGGGAGATCTGGTCGTTGCCGCGACCGAAGACGAACCCCTGCCCGCCGATGGGCGACACCACGACGACGTTCTTCTCGTCCAGGTGGGCCAGAATCTCGTCCTCGGTCGCGTCCTCGACCAGCACCTCGCCACCGTCGGACTCGTCCGACGAGCCTCCGTTCGCTTCGCTCTCGGAGACGCTTCGCCAAACGTCGACCCCGAGTGGAGACCCCTCGAAACCGAGTTCGTCCTTCACCGCGCCGACCGTGCTGCCCGGCCCGAGGACGTACGTCGCGCCTTCGTCGGACCGGATGTCGTCGGCCACCCCGGCCGCCAGGCTCTCGACCGTGCCGCCGCCGACCTGCTTGCTCGACTGGAGGTCCTCGGCGACCGGCACCGCGACCACCGCCCTGAGTTCGGCCCGGACCTCGCCCTCCCGGTAGGCGTCCTCGTCGATGTCGTTGACCTCGCGGTCCTCGGTCCGGTCGAAGTCGGCGGCGACCCGGCCCGCGGCCTCGGGCGTGACCGCGAACACCGCCGAGTAGACCTTCACGCCCGCGGGCACGCCGAGCACCGGAACCTCTGCGCCCTCTTCGTCGAGCGTCTCGGCCACGTCGACCGCGGTCCCGTCGCCGCCGACGAACAGTATCAGGTCGACGCCTTCGGCGACGAATCGCCTGACCGCCTCGCGGGTGTCCGCGGCGGTCGTCTCGTCCTCGCGCTCGGGACGACCGACGATGACGGGGTCGAACCCCGCCTCGCGGGCCTCGCGCTCGCCCATCTCCCCGCCGTAGGTCAGCAGGTCGACGTCGGGAGCGCCGGAGGCGTCGACGCGCTCGCGGAGCGCGCCCAGCGCGTCGACCGCCCGGTCGGGTGCGCGCGGTTCCGCGCCGCGCTCGCGGGCCGCCTCGACCTTCCCGTCGGTGCCCTTCAGACCGACTCGCCCGCCCATCCCCGCGACGGGGTTGACGACGACGCCGATGGTTCGCATGGCCGCGGCTACGGGCGTCGCGCGCAAAAGCGGTCCGATACGAGAAAAAGTCGGTAGTTCGTGCGTCGGGTCAGCTCAGTACGACTGGGTGCCCTGGAACGACTGCCCCTGGGGCTGCTGGAACGACTGGCCCGTCTGTCCGCCCTGCTGGCTCGTCTGTCCACCCTGCGGCTGCTGGTAGGACTGGCTCTGGGGCTGCTGGTGGGACGACTGACCCATCTGTCCGCCCGGCTGGCTGGACTGTCCGCCCTGCTGGCTCGTCGTGCCCTGTTGGCCCATCGACTGCTGGCCCTGCTGACTGACCTGCTCGCGGATGCCAGTGGTCGCGCTCTGCTGGCCGCCGCTGATGGAGTTGAGCAGCTTCTCGGTGGCGTCCAGCGCCTGCGTCACCGCCTGGTATGTCTCCTGGACGTGGGGCGACTGCTGGTGCTGCTCGAGGATCGGCAGCCCCTGCTGGGCGACCTTGATGAACGCCTCCGCAACCTCCGGCCCGTTGATGGAGTCGCGCGCGATGAGCTTCTCGTTCAGCGACGCCAGGTCGGCGAGGTCCTCGCAGAGCCGGGCGCACTCGGCCATCTGCGGGCCGCTCTCGATGCACTTGTCGGCGCACCACTCGGCGATCTCGACCACGCGGTCGAACGACTCCAGCGCCTGGTTGAGCTCCGGAGTCATCTCCGACTCGAACTGCTGACCGACCCGCTCGTGGGTAATCTGGTGGCTCTGGCCGCTCTGCTGGCCGCTCATCTGGGCCGACTGCATCGGCTGTTGCTGGGTGGTCCCCTGTTGGCCCATCTGGCCGTGCGTCTGCTGACCCGTCTGTCCGTGCTTCTGCTGTCCCGTCTGTCCGTACGTTTGCTGTCCCGTGCTCCCCGTCGGCTGTTGATAGTGCTGTGACATAGTTCGTTCACCCCCGCGTAGGCACCTCCTAACGTCGAGGCGCCCTCAGCGGGTGGACGGTAGTTCGCCGGAAATACGGATAAACCGGAGCGACCGTTGGCGACTGTTCAACCGGGCAATGGAGTATTTCCGTACTTACGGAGTCGAAAAAACCGATTTCCGGGGAGAAAGAAACACCCAGTTACGCCGACGTTTCCGAACCGTTCGCCGGGACAACGACGGATTTCGACCGGGCGACCGCGGGAGCGTCCGACAGGGTTGGCAAGCGTTAAGGGACCGGCACCGGAACGCTCGGACATGATAGCACTCGCAGAATCGGCGACGATTCCGGCCAACGCCGCGGGTATCGTGACCGGCCTCCTCGGACTCCTCATCACCGCCGCGTGGGTGGCGTACCTCTACCGGTGAACCGGCTGCAGGCCGCGCGTCAGCTCCGGCACTGATTCACGGATCCACCTACCGGTCGATTCCCTCGACGCGCTCGCGCAGCCATTCCGCCGCGCGTTCGAGTTCCTCTTCGTCGGTGCTCCGTAGCTTGACCCGGACGTGGTCGCCGGGGTAGCTCCCGACGGTCACGTCGAACTCCTCCCGGAGCGTCGCGAACCGTTCGACCAGCGCGCTCTCGGGCTCGTCGGCCTCCACGGTCCTGACGTGGCGGTACTCGCCCGAGAACTCGTCGGCGATGCCCTCGAACATCGCCTCCATCTCCGCCGGGACGCCCGGCAGGACGTAGATGTTCTCGACGACGCACCCCGGCGCGACGCCCTCGCGATTCGGCAACATTCGGGCTCCCTTCGGGAGGTGGGTCGTCCCCTCCACCAGGTCGGCCCGCCGGTAGTCGGTGTGGTCGGCGATCCACGCCACGGCCTCGTCGTGCTCCTCCACCGGCACGCCGACGGCGGCCGCCACGGCCTCCATCGTGAGGTCGTCGTGCGTCGGGCCGAGGCCGCCGGTGACCACCACCGCGTCGTACTCGGCCCGGAGCTCGTTGACCACCCGGGCGATGTCGGCCACGCGGTCGGGGACCACGACGACGCGCTCGACGCTCGCGCCGCGCTCGGTGAGGCGCTCGCCCAGCCACGCGGCGTTCGTGTTCACGGTGTCGCCCGCCAGCAGTTCGTCGCCGACGGAGACGAGGGCTACGTCCATGGACACGGGTACGAATCGCGGAGATAAAAAGAGGGCGTTACCCGACCTCGCGGACCGCGGTCTCGGGTTCGCGACCGTCCTCGGAGGCGACGCGGGCCGGTTAGCCCATCCCGGGCGGCGGTCCCTGGTCGAACTCGTCGCTGTCCGTGTCGACGTTCAGGCCCATCTCCTCGCGCTCCTGCTCGAGCCGGCGAATCTGTAGCCGGAAGTAGGCCAGCCCGACCAGTGCGACGAGCACGCTGGCGCCGATGATGCCGGCGAAGATGGTGAGGTCGCGCGCGAGGTAGTACCGGACCACGACGCTGTCGGCGGTCACCTCGGCCCACGAGAGGTGGACTCGGCCCCCGAGCTGGCTCCGGCCGTCGGCGCTCGGCCGGACCTGGCTCAGGATCGGCGTGCCGACCCGCATCCCCTTCGGGAGGATGACCTCGTAGGAGTCGTGGACGTAGGTCGGCGTCGTGAACGACTTCCCGCGGTGGGGCGCGGTGTAGGCGAGCTGGCCCTCGGACGCGGGCAGCGTGATGACGGTGTTGGACTTCGTCTTCCGGACGTTCTCCTGCCCGAGGGTGACGACCGTGCCGTTGTCGTACCGGAACCGGACCGTGCCGACGTTGACCGGCGTCTTCTCGCCGAGCGACTCGCGCTCGAAGACGCGTAGCTCCGTGCGGTTGTCGAAGTCGTACACCGCCCGGTACTCGCCGCCCGTGACGTTGAGCGTCACCGTCGCGGTGTTGTCCCAGTCGTAGGTCGTGTTCCCGTCGCCCTCGAGGCGCTTCTCGCTGATCTGGTCGCCGCCGAACAGGCCGGTACAGCCGGCGGTGAGCGCGAGCAGCGCGACCGACGCGAACGCGAGTGAGAGTCGCCGGTTCATTGGATTCGTCGGCTCATGGAATGACGCAACGAATCTCCGCCGGGATGTAGTCGCCGATGGCCGCCAGCAGCCCCGGCGGGTCCGTCTCGTCCTTGCAGACGATGCTCTGCTCGAGGAGACCGAGCCGCTCGACCGTCACGATGTCGCGAGCGTGGCCCGCGCGGTTGACCGTCGCCCGCACCTCGCCGCGGGTCGCGCTGTTGACGTTGACCCGGCCCGCGCCGCGAGTCCAGTCGTAGAGGCGGTCGCGCTCCGCGTCCGCGAGGCGGTGGGGTCGTTCTTCGCCGGCCGCCTCGTCCTCGCCTCCGTCAGTCGGCTCGCCTCCGTAGACGAACCGGAGCGGCATGTGCTGGACGAGCCCGAACCGCTCGACGATCTGGACCGGCGACCCCTGGCCCAGGCCGAGTTCGTCGGCGGGGACCCGGACCTCCTCGCCGGCGTCGAGGACGAACCCGTCCTCGTCCCACACTTCGAGCGTGCCGACGTAGGTCTCGCCCGGCTCGAAGTCGGGGGTGACCTCGCCGAACTCCTCGCGGAGGACGTTGCGCGCGACCACCTCGTCCTCGCCCTCGATGGTGACGACCGCGAAGTCGTCGCGACGGACGCCCACCGTGTACTCGACGTCGAGGTCGCCGATCTCGTTGTCGACGAGCGACCGGAGCGCGTCGAGCGCGCGCTCGCGGGCATCGCCCTGCACGTACACCTTCGTGGCGAGTACGACCATCTATGCCTCGGCCTCTTCGAGCTGTTCGACGTTGAGCTCCGCTCGCAGGTCCTCGATCCGCTGCTCCATCGCGTCGATGAGCCGGCTGTTCTCCATCGACTCGAGCGGCGACCCGCACTCGGGGCACTCGAAGCCGAAGTCCATCGCCTCGCCGAACTCGAAGCGGATGGAGCAGACCTCGCAGAGGTAGAACTCGTGCTGGTACTCGTACTCCTGGCGCTGTTCGAGCGCGTCGAGCAGCCGGTACATCTCCTCCTCCAGGTTGTCCGGGATGTTCTCGTACTGGAACGTCCAGAGGTACGTCAGCCACCCCGAATCCTCGTCGCGGAGCCGGCGGTACGTCGCGAGGTCGTTCTCGTAGAGGATGAAAAGCGCCCGGCGCACGTCGTTGAGCTCGAGGTCGAGCTCCTCGGCGAGTTCCTCGTCGGTGACCTCGCCGTCGGGCGGTGCGGCCGCCACCGGCATCCCCTTCGGCCCGACCAATTCGTGAAGATACTTCTGAATTACCGGGTCCTCCAGTAAGTCCTCAAAAGCCATTATCGTACACTGGGGCGTTCGAGCGTTTAAAACCATCGGGAACGCGTCATTCCCTCCCGCGGCGGGCGCGCGCCAGCGAGAAAGCGGGCATTCGACCGGGCGAAGGGGTCGATCGACTGCGCGACAGTCGGCCGACCGACTACGAGCGGAGAGGCCGACCCCGGACTCGCCCCCGACTCGGTGACAGGTCGTCGGGAGACGCGAACGGAACACCATAGAATTTTATCGTCAACGACCGAACACCGTTCCATGCCGTACAGCTATCGACCCCACTACTTCGAGGACTTCGAGGAGGGCCAGACCTTCGAGAGCGCCGGGCGGACGGTCACCGAGTACGACTTCGTGATGCACTCGGCGTTCGCGGGCGACTGGACGGAGCTCCACACCAACAAGGAGTACGCCGAGGAGGAGTACTTCGGCGAGCGCGTGGCCCACGGCCCGATGACGTTCGTCCTCGCCACGGGCTTCGTCTACCGCACCGGACTCCTCGAACGGACGGTGCTGGCGTTCCTCGGGATGAACTACATGGACATCCCGAACCCGGTATACATGGACGACACCATCAGCCTCGACATGGAGATCACCGAGACGAAGGACCTGAGCAGCCGCGAGGACGCGGGCCTGGTGGTCATGGACACCACGATGACCAACCAGGAGGACACCGCGGTGTTCGAGGGCGACATGAAGTTCCTCATCAAGAAGGAGGCGGCCGACGAGTAGTCGCTCGCCCCGTTCCGAGTGGAAAGCGTTTTATAATTATTCTGTTACTATCGGGGCGTGATGCACCCCTCCGAGCGGTCGCGGGCTGCCGCCGACGCGTCGGCGCTCGAAGGCCGGTCACTGTTCGCGGTCGGAGCGACTGTCGCGGCGATGCCGGTCGCTATCGTCGGGTTCGCCGTCGTCGGAGCTGTCACGGACACCGGGCCCGACGAGTTCGCTACGCCCACGGCGTTCCTGCTCTACGGGCTCGCCAACCTCGCGGTCGTCTCGATGGCGTACGCCGCGCTCACCCCCGACGAGCGCCGGGCGGCGTTCCCCTTCCGGCGGCCGACGGCGCGCGAACTCCTCGCGGTCGCCGCCGCGTTCGCCGTCGGGCTCGGCGCGTACCAGGCGATCACCCGGGTGACGGCAGCGCTCGGCTACGAGATGAGCGGGCTCTCCTACTCGCTGTCGGACCCCGCGACCCTCGCGGTCGTCGTCGTCGGACCGGTGCTGGTCGGCCCGCTGGTCGAGGAGATGCTGTACCGCGGGCTCCTGCTCGGCGGGCTGCTCGCCCGGGGCTGGTCGCCGCCCGCGGCCGCCGCCGGGATGATACTCGTCTTCGGCGCGATACACGTCCCCTTCTTCGGGGTGGCCGGCGGCGTCTTCGTGACTGTCTGGAGCGTCCTCCCGACGGCGCTCCGCCTCCGGTACGGCGACCTTACCGGGGCGAGCCTGCTCCACGTTGCGAACAACGCCTTCTCGTACCTGGTCGCGGTCGGACTCGGCTTCTGACCCCTGCCCCACACGATTTTTCACGACACTCGCCGAACGCCTGACCATGCCGCAACTCGACGTCGTCGCCGACCACGCCGAGGACTACCCCGTCATCGACACCCACTGTCACCAGCCCACCGAGGAGTTCCTCGTCGACGCGGGCGGGCAGATGATGCGGGACGCCGCCGAGAAGTTCGGCGCCGAGATGGAGACCGACACGTACGACCACCTCATCGAGGAGTACCGCGACTGCGGCATCGGCCGAGCCGTGCTGCTCGGGTGGGACGCCGAGACCAACACCGGGAACCCGCCGGTGCCCAACGACTACGTGGCCGAGGTCCGCGACGAGTACGACGACTTCTTCGTCGGGTTCGCCAGCGTCGACCCCCTGAAGGACGACTGCGTCGCGGAGGCCGAGCGGGCGGTGGAGGACCTCGACCTCTCGGGGTTCAAGTTCCAGCAGATCGCCCAGGGGTTCGACCCGAGCGACCCCGAGCACGACGAGCTGTGGGACACCATCGAGGACCTCGGCGTCCCGGTCGTCTTCCACGGCGGCAGCTCGACCCTCGGCGCGGGCGCGCCCGGCGGGAGGGGCCTCAAGATAAAATACGGCGACCCGATGATGATAGACGACGTCGCCGCCGAGCACCCCGACCTCCAGATTCTGCTCGCCCACCCCGCCTTCCCGTGGGAGAAGGAACAGCTCGCCATCTGCCAGCAGAAGGGCAACGTCTACATGGACCTCTCGGGGTGGATGCCCCGGTACATCGACGACCAGGTGCTCCACTACGCGAAGACGCTGCTGCGGGACAAGGTGATGTTCGGCACCGACTACCCGATGATCGACCCGGCGGCGTGGCTCGACCAGTTCGCGGAACTCGATTTCTCGGAGGACGTCCAGCGCAAGATACTCTGGGAGAACGCCGAGCAGTTCCTCGGGCTGTAGGCAGACTCCCCGCTCGAAATCCACTATCTCCTCACTCCTCCTTCACTCGCCGCCTATAACCGACGTCTCGTCGCTCCGCGCGTGATGAATCTCCACCTCGTGGCGGGTGTGCCGGACGTGCGTCTCGGCCCACCGTTCGGCGGCGTCGCTCGCCAGTCGCTGGACCTCCTCCGGGCAGTTGCGGCAGACCGCGCGCCAGGTCCCGATGCCGTCCGGGAAGTGGCCGGTGTGGCGCTTGTGGTCGAGCGCGAACTGCTCGACCGCGTGGTTGCCCACGCCCAGGTCGTCGAACTCCGTCGAGAGGTCCCACTCCCGGTCGCACCGCTCGCAGGTCACGGTCGGCGCGTCGAACTCGCCGTCGCCGGCGGGTGGGCCGCCGCTGTCGTTGGTGTCGGACACGCGTCCGGATAGCCGGGCCACGGCCTTGAATCGCTCGTCGTCGCGCCGGTGCCGGGAACTGCAGACCACCCCGCCGACTCTACTCCGAGATGCCGTACACGTCGCCGGCCCAGTCGCGGGCGGGCGTGTCGTACACCGGGTAGTCGCGGTCGAGGTCGTCGAGCCGGCGTCGGTCGTCCTCGTCGAGGTCCCACCCGAAGAGGTCGATATTCTCTCGAACGTGGTCGGGCGAGGAGGACTTCGGGATGACCACGATACCTTGTTCGACAGCCCACTTTAGCACGATCTGAGCGGGCGTCCGGTCGTACTGCTCGGCGAGTTCCTGCACGGTGTCGTCGCCCAGCACCTCGGTCCGGGCCAGCGGCGCGGCGGCCTCGACCACGACGTCGGTCTCGCGGCAGTAGTCGACGAGGTCGGGGCGCTGGAACCACGGGTGGAACTCGATCTGGTTGACCGCGATGGGGACGTCCGAGACGTGCCGGGCGGCGCTGAGCTGGTACGCGCTGAAGTTCGAGACGCCGACGTTCCGGACCAGCCCCCGGTCGCGCAGGGTCGCCATCGCGTCGAGGGTCTCGCGCAGCGATATCGCGGGGTTGGGCCAGTGGATCAGGTAGAGGTCGAGGTAGTCGGTGTCGAGCCGGTCGAGCGAGGCCTCGCACGACTCGACGACCGAGTCGTAGTTGAGGTTCGACGGCAGCACCTTCGAGGTCAGAAAGAGGTCCTCGCGGTCGTAGTCGGCCAGCGCCTCGCCGATCTCGGCCTCGTTCATGTACCCCTCCGCGGTGTCGACGTGGGTGTACGCGTCGTCGAGCGCGGTCCGGACCGACTTCTGTACCGTCTCGTCATCGAGGTTCCACGTGCCGACGCCGACGAGTGGCATCTCGTCGCCGCTCGGCAGTTCGACAGTTGGTACGGTCACGGCGGATGATGGCGGCTCGCACGGGCTTAGTTCTGCTGTAACCGGCGGGTCTACCGGGTGCTGCGCAGCGGACCCTCGGATTCAGAACTCGGCGGGGCCGCCCCGGTTCACTCGAACTCGGGGTCCCGGCCTTCGAGGAACGCCGCGACGCCCTCCCCGTGCTCGGACGTGGCGTACGCCTGGGACTGGACCGCGTTCTCGTAGTCGAGCGCTTCCTGCCAGCCCTTCCCCATGTTCTCGTGGATGGCGCGCTTGGCGAGGCCGATGGTCCGCGTCGGGCGCTCCCGGAGCGTGTCCAACAGGTCCGCGACCGCGTCGTCGAGGTCGTCCGCGGCCGCGACCTCGTTGACCAGCCCCATCTCGGCGGCCTCTGCGGCCGAGAAGAACTCCCCGGTGAACGCGAGTCGCTTGGCGGTCCGCAGCCCCACGATGCGGGGGAGCAGGAAGCTCCCGCCGGTGTCGGGGATCAACCCGACCCGGACGAACGCGCAGCTGAACGTCGCCGACTCGGCCGCGTAGGCGAAGTCGCTGACCGCCGCGACCGCCAGCCCCGCGCCGACGGCGTCGCCGTTGACCTTGGCGACGATGGGGACCCTGGCCGAGAGCGCCTCCTCGACGAGCCGACCGAACGTCTCGGTGACCCGCTCGTAGGCCTCGTCGGGCGCCTCCTCGCGCTCGGCCATCGACTGGAGGTCCCCGCCCGCGCTGAACGCGCCGCCCTCGCCCGTCAGGACGATGGCGTCGAGCTCCGCGGGGTCGGCCTCGGCGAACACGTCGGCCAGCTTCCCGGCCAGCTCGGGCGTGAACGCGTTCATCACCTCTGGTCGGTCGAACGTGACGGTCCGGACGCCGTCGTCGTCTGCGATGTCCATACGCGCCCGTCCGCCGCCACGACGATAAGGGTACTCACTCCGACCGGGACACCGGCCCGACCGAAACCGCAAAGCCCGCTCGCGCCCTCTCTCCGCCGATGCACGTCGAAATCCTGGGACAGACGGTCGAGCTCGACGCGGACCGCGTCGGCGCGTCGGAGGCGGAGATCCGCGCGCAGGTCGACGAGTACGCCGCGGGCGACCGCCGGACCTTCGACCTGCCGGTCGAGCTCGTCGACGGGTTCGCGGGCGAGGTGATGGCCGAGATGCGGGCGATTCCGTACGGCGAGACCCGGACCTACGGCGACATCGCGGCGGCGCTCGACACCGCCCCGGTCGCGGTCGGCCGGGCCTGCGGGGCGAACCCGGTGCCGCTGGTCGTGCCCTGCCACCGAGTGGTCGGCGCGGACTCGCTGGGCGGCTACTCGGCTGGCGACGGCCTCCCGCTCAAGCGGGCGCTGCTCGACCACGAAACCGGGGAGAAGTAGCTCACTCGTCGGACGCCACGCGCTTGACGTATCCGGTCGCGCCCGACTGGAGTTTCACCTTCGCCCCCTTGACGCTGGCGTCGTCGTCTTCCAGCACGGTCTGGATCTCGCCCATGATGCCCTCGGCGTCGGGCGCGTTCTCGGCGTTCGACTGCTCTATCTCGACCATCATGCCGCGTCGGAGCTCGTCGTCGCTCGGGCGGTCGCCTGTCTCTGACATACGGTACCCTGGGTTCGTGTCGGGCAAGAAGATGACGGCCCCGTCGCGGCCCGGATTATTTCCCCGATGTCGGCCATAACGACTAAGCAGATAGTACCACTCATTTAGGACGCGGTCGCGACCGGTCGCACCGCCAGCCATCCGTGACCGGGCCGCCCGCCGACCGTCGCCCGCGCTCGGCCATCCGGCGCGGGTCGGCGTCATCGGGTTCCACGCCCTCCTCTCGTCCCGCCGCTCGTCGCGGGCGGTGCGTCGGAGCCCCACATCGATTCGACGGGGTGCTGTAACTGGGACTTCGGAGACGACGGAACTGCATTGCCATGAAGAACGGACCGGGGCGGCTACTCGAACTTCTCGAACGGCTGTTCGCACGCGTTGCAGTAGTGCATCGACCGGCAGAGCGACGGCCCCTTCGGGTGCTCGCGCTCGGTGTCGGTCGACCCGCAGTAGGGGCACTCGGCGCCTGTCCGGTCGCCCGACGTGTCGACGCTGGGGTCTGGTCGGCGCACGGTCACACGCTCAGGCCGAACTCGCGGAGGTCGTCCTTGCCGGCTTCGGTCACCATCTCGACGGACCACTCGGGACTCCAGACCAGGCGGAGGTCGACGGACTCGACGCCCTCGACGCCCGCGACCGCGCGCTCGACCTCGTCGGTCAGCATGTCGCGGGCGGGGCAGCCCGAGTAGGTCAGGGTCATCAGCACCTGGGCGTGGACGCCCCCGTCCACGCGCTCGTCGATTTCGACGCCGTAGACGAGCCCCAGGTCGACGATGGAGACCGGCATCTCGGGGTCCTCGACGCCGTAGAGGGCGTCCCACACGTCGGCCTCGACGCCCTCGGCGCCCTCGCCGGTCGCCGGGAGGTCCTCGCGTTCCTCGCCCTCGACGTACTCGGTGTACGCGCAGAGCGCGGGGTCCGCACAGTCGTCGTCCAGCCCGGGGACGCCGCCGACTCCGGGGACGTCGTCGCCCCCGCTTTCCGTCGGGTCCGCTTCGTCCAAATCGGGTATCTCGGGGTCGTAGGGCAGTTCGCTCGACATGGAATCACGCCACCTCGTCGGGATCCTTCATGATGCGGGTCGCCTCGCTCCGGCCGAGTTCCCGGTACGTCCGGGTGAACTCCTCGCGGAGGTCGTCCCAGTCGTCCGTGTGCGATTTGTCCCGGCCGATCTCCTCGGGCAGGTCGCGATCCTCCGGGACCGACAGGCCGAGGCCCTCCAGGTACGGCACCACCGTCTCCAGCCACGCCTCGCGCATGTCGACCAGCGACTCGGTCCGGAGGCCGAGGTCGTCGATGCGGGCCTCGATCTCCTCGTCGGTCGGCGCGAAGAGCGTGAGGGCGTGGGGGAACAGCCGGTCGAGCGCGTCCTGAACGCGCTTGCGGCCGTCCTCGTCGTCGGCGAGCCGCTCGAGCCAGTTCTCGGCGTGCTCGCGGTGGTAGTCCTCCTCGCCCTGTATCTTGCCGACCCGGTCGCGGATGCGGGCGTACGAGGAGTCGACCAGCGCCTCGAGCCGGAGCTCCTCGGCCACGTCGTAGAGGTACGACCGCAGGACGGGGTCGGCCCAGTCGCCCTCCGCGAACGGGAGTTCGGTCAGCGTGCTGTGTCGCCACTCGTCGGCGGGGCGCTCCCAGATGAGGTCGGGCTCGTCCGGCCCGAAGTCCTGGAGCAGGTCGTACCAGAGCCGGGCGTGGCCGAGTTCGTCCTGCGCGACGTTGGCCAGCGCGAGGTCGGACTCGAGGGTGGGCGCCCGGACCTGCCACTCGGTGTAGCGCTCGGCCAGCACGAACTCGTCGTCAGCGAGGCGGAAGAGCAGGGTCTCGACCGCCTCGCGCTCCTCGTCGGAGAGCTCGTCGGGGCCGGCCAGTTGCTCGGCGCTCGCCATCAGTCGTCACCCCGCTGGCGCTCGGCCTCGGCCTCGACCTGCTCGCTCTCGGACTCGGCGACCTCCTCGGCCGCCGCCTCGAAGTTGTACGCTTGGACCCACCGGTAGGACTTGTCCGTCGTCCCGCCGAAGCTCGCGTCCTCGGTGTCGACTTCGCCGATCTCCTTCTGGGGGACGACCCACAGGCTGTTGGTCGGCTTGCGCCGGCCGTGCTGGACCTCGGCGAACATGAGCGCCATCTCGCGGTCGGGCGCGTGGACGTTGCCGCAGTGGGTGTGGTACTCGCCGGACTGCTCCTGTCGGAACACTTCCCAGATCATGGTCAGTCTGCCGCCTGCGGACTCGCGCCCGCGCTCTTGGCTTCCCAGTCGTCCATGCTGTTCCGGACCCACTCGACGGCCTCCTGGGTGCGACGGCGCTTGCCGATCTGCTCGTGGCTGCCCTCGTAGTCGTTCTTCGCGATGGTGAAGAACTCGTCCCAGTCGAGGTCGTCCTCCTCGACCTCGTAGGTGCCGTCGCCGTTCTCGCGGATGCGGGGCTCGTCGGGGATCTCGAGGCCGTACTTCTCGGCCTTCGGGACGTAGGAGTTGAGGAAGGCGTTCCGGAGCTCGTCGTTGGTCATCGTCTTCAGGCCGACGTCGGCCGAGAAGTCGTGGTGGGTCGACTTGTCGTCGGTCGGGCCGAAGAACTGGATGATGCGGGGCCACCACGTCTCGAAGGCCTCCTGGGTCTTCTCCTGCTCTGCCTTCGAGCCGGTCATCAGCTCGTGGAGGATGGCCTCGCCGTGCTTGACGTGGAACCCCTCCTCGAAGCACACCTTGTCCATCGCGTGGGCGTAGGGCTCCCAGCTCGACCGCTTGAGCGTTGCCTGCCGGCGCATCGCCGCCCCGTCGACGAAGAACGCGATCATCGGCGTCTCGACCCACGACTCCAGCGGGTAGTGGAAGCAGTTGAGGAACTTCCCCTCGCCGGCGGCCAGTTCGTCGAGCATCTCCTCGCGGCTCTTGACGCCCAGCGATTCGGCGGCACGGTACAGCAGTTGCCCGTGACCGATCTCGTCCTGCACCTTCGCGGAGAACGCCAGCTTCCGGTCGAGGCTGGGCGCCTCCCGGATGAACGGGCGTTCGAGGTACGCCCCCATGATCTCGCTGTTCGCGTGGAACTGAATCATCCGAGTCGCGGCCTTCCGGTACTCCTCCGGGAGGTCGTCCTTCGGGCTGAATTCGCGCGGCCCGGCGCGCTCTTTCACCTGATCGATGTCCATATACCGGAATCTAGACCCGGATTGCCAAACCAATTCACCCGTCCATGGGCGGGCTTTAAGTATTCCCGCGGGAAAGACCGTGATGGAAATGGGGAGAGAACCCGACCGACTACCGCAGCGCTCGGTCGACCAGACAACCTCGGGCGGGACCGAAAGGGCCCGGTCGCTCGCGTTTACGTGGTCGTCTCCGGCGGCCCTATTCGCGGCGGGCGGTGTCTCCGCGAGCGGAGCGAGCGGAGGCTCGTCCGACCTGTGGTCTGACGGTGTGGAGAGCCGCGAATATCCGCCGGAGTCGTTCGAAAATCGGAGATTTTCGTGATGACGAGAGAACTTCGCTCTCTCGAACCACGACCGCGAGCGACCGGGGGCTTTCTAAACGTTCTTCCCAATGGCTCCACAGCACGATTCGAGGGGGTCAATCGATGATAGACGAGTGCCTCGTCGTCGAATTCTCCGTCACGGGCGACGACTGCCCCCTGGCGGACGCCGCCCGCGAGACCGGCGCGAGCGTCGACGCTCGGCCGCCGCAACTCCGCCGCGACGACAACGCCCTCCTCCGGTTCTCGGCCGGCGACGGCGCCGGTGAACTCGGCGAGGTGCTCGACGACGACGAGCGCATCCGCTACCTCCACGCTTCCCGGACCGACAGCAGGACCAACTTCCGGTGCCTCTCGAAGCACCCCTGCGTCGTCCACGAGCTCACCGACGCGGGGTTCATGGCCGAGACGCTCCAGTACCGCGCGGGAACCGAACGCCACACCGGCGCCGTGGTGGGCCACGACGTGCTCCAGGGCGTGCTCGCGGCGGCCGCCGAGACGGTCGGGGTCTCGCTGGAGCGGGTCTTCCCCCTCGGGAGCGAGGACGACGAGGCGGTCGCCCAGCGCTGGGACGTGACGCCCTCCCAGGAGGCTGCGCTCCGGACCGCGCTGGAGTTGGGCTACTTCGAGGTGCCGCGCCGGACGACAGCCCAGGAGGTCGCCGACGAACTCGGCATCAGCAAGTCGGCGTTCCTGGAGCGACTCCACCGCGGGCAAGCCACCCTTTTCGAGCAGGTGTTCGGGTAGCCGGCGCCGAGGGCGGGGCGAATCGAGGGGTGCAGACCGCAGTCCGACCGCCTGGAATGGTTAGATTCTTGGAACGACGGCCGAACGACGCAGGCATGGCCGGACCTGACCCCGCTCTCTCGGACATCGACCGGACCCTCGAACGCATCCACCGGACGCTGGAGTTCGTCGCCTTTCTGCTCGCCGTCCTCGTCCTCCAGAACGGCGGGACGCTGGGAATCGTCGTCGGTGGCGGCGCGGCGCTCCTCCTCGCGTACGACGCGCTGACGAACGTGCTCGAAAGCGACCGCTGATTCGGTACGACGCACACCGATTCGCGAAGCGGTTCATCCTGCTCTTCGGAAGGAACTGCTCACCCCGTCTTGTAGACGCCCCGTGCGTCGGCGACCTGCGTCCCGTCTTCCGCGAACACCTCGACGTCGACCACGCCCACGTCGCTCCCGCACCGAACGACGTCGGCCTCCGCCTCCAGATCGCCGGTGCCGGCTTCGAGGTAGTCGATGCGCATGTCGACCGTCGGGACCGGCTGGTCGACCAGCGAGACCAGCGCCGCCCCGCCGACGGTGTCGGCCAGCGTGAACGTGACGCCGCCGTGGGCCATCTGGCGGTCGGGGTTCCACGACAGTTCCTCGCGCATCTCGATCCGGCCCTCGGCGTGGCCGTCGGCGACCTCGGTGACCTCGACGCCGAGCAGGTCCGCGAAGGGCATCTCCTCGAAGAATTGCTCTACGTCCATACGGTCGGATTGCGCCCGGGAGCGGCTTAAGGGTACTTCCCGGGTCGAGCCCGGGGCGAGTCGCGTGGGTTTAAACGCGACGGCGCGCAATCCTCGGGCATGACCGACGACGGAGCTCCTCCCGACGCCGAGGGCGGGTGGTTCGCGGGCGTCGCGCCGGGCGACGCCGCCGGGGGCGCGACCGCCATCAGCGAGGGCCGCGCCGACGCACCCGCCGACTGGCCCCGGCGGGCGGTCGAGTCGGGGTTCGCCGACGACGAGGACGACTACTACGGAAAGCTCCGCGAGGCGACCCTGAGGGCGGCCCGCGAGGGCGCCGCCGAGCGCGAGCGCGCGGACGACCAGCAGCTGGTCCACGCGGTCCGGGCGATGGACGACGCCGCGGCGACCGCCAACGAACTCGCCGAGCGCGTCGCCGAGTGGGCGGGCAGCCGGTACCCCGACGCCGGGACCGGCGTCGACTACGCACGCGACCTCGCCGAGCGCGAACCCGAGTCGCCGACCGACGAGCGACTGATCTCGCTGGCCCGCCGGACCGCCGGCCTCGCCGACGAGAGCGACGCGCTCCGGGAGTTCATCGAGCGCGAGACGCCAGAGGTCGCGCCCAACCTCGCGGCGATGGCGGGCCCGGTGCTGGCGGCCCGCCTCGTCTCGCTCGCCGGCGGCCTGGAGTCGCTCGCGAAGAAACCGTCCGGCACTGTCCAGGTCCTCGGCGCGGAGGACTCGCTGTTCGCACACCTCCGGGGACACGCCCCATCGCCCAAGCACGGCGTCATCTTTACCCACGAGTACGTCCGGGGGACCCGCCCCGAGAAGCGCGGGTCCGCGGCCCGGGCGCTCGCCGGGAAGCTGACCATCGCGGCGCGGGTCGACCACTACTCGGGCGAGCGCAAGCCCGAGCTGGACGAGGAACTGCAGCGCCGGATGGTCCAGATTCGCGGACAGGGCGAGGAAGGCGACGCCGACCCCGAAACCGAGGACGCGCAAGCGGGGGGTGACGCGTGACCGACCTGCCCGAGGGCGTCGAGCGCCGCAGCTTCGACGGCCGCGAGCGGCTCGCGACCAGGGGCGAACCGGTGTACGGCGAGCCGACCGACGAGGGATGGCGCTGCTGGGACGCAGGCCGGTCGAAGCTCGCCGCGATGGTCGAGTCGGGGCTGGACGTGGGGCTCGCCGGCGGCGACACCGTCCTCTACCTCGGGGCGGCCAGCGGGACGACCGTCAGCCACGTCGCGGACTTCGCCGGCCCGACCTACGCGGTCGAGTTCGCGCCCCGGCCGGTCCGGGATCTCGTGGGAGTCGCCGAGGACCGCCCGAATCTCTTTCCCCTGTTGAAGGACGCCCGCAAGCCCGAGACGTACGCCCACGTCGTCGAGGCCGAGGTGGACGCCGTGATACAGGACGTGGCGACCCGGGGGCAGGCCCGCGTCGCGGTCGAGAACGCCCGGTTCCTCCGGGAGGACGGCCGGCTGCTCGCGGCCGTCAAGGCCCGGAGCGAGGACGTGACCCGCGACCCCGAGGACGTGTTCGCGGACGCGCTGGCCGACCTCGAAGCGAGCTACGAGGTGCTGGCGACCGAGCGCCTCGAACCCTACCACGACGACCACCTCGGCGTGGTGGCCCGACCGAAGTGAGACGGTCGAAGCGCTGCGTTCGCGGGGCGGGTCCGCACGGGTGAACCCCCGACGCGACCCCGCTCGCGTCCGCGCCTGCCGTCTCCGGAACTATTTATACGGCGGCTTCCGAACCCCCGGGAGAGATGGACTCGGGTTCGGCCGATAGCTTCGCGGAGATGGGGACGCTGGGCGTCGAGGAGGAGTTCTTCGTCGTCGACCGCCGGGGCCGTCCGACGGCGGGCACCGACGAGCTCGTCTACGAGCGCGAGCCGCCCGAGCTCCTCGAGGACCGGCTCGACCACGAGCTGTTCAAGTGCGTCGTCGAGACCCAGACCCCGAAGCTCGACGGGCTCGCCGACGCCGCAGACAGCGTCCGCGATGTCCGGTCGGCGCTGGTCGACCACGCCGAGGCCTGCGGCTTCCGCATCGCGGCCGCGGGGCTCCACCCGGGCGCGAAGTGGCGCGAACTCGAACACGCCGAGAAGCCCCGGTACCGCGCGCAGCTCGACCGCATCCAGTACCCCCAGCACCGCAACACGACCGCGGGCCTCCACGTCCACGTCGGGGTCGACGACGCCGACAAGGCGGTGTGGGTCGCCAACGAGATCCGGTGGTACGTCCCCGTGATGCTCGCGCTGTCGGCCAACTCGCCGTACTGGAACGGCTTCGACACCGGCCTCCAGTCGGCCCGCGCCAAAATCTTCGAGGCGCTGCCCAACACCGGGATGCCGACCTGCTTCGACTCCTACGAGGACTTCGCGGCCTTCGAGGAGACGATGCTCCGCACGGACTCCATCGCCGACCGGGGCGAGCTCTGGTACGACGTGCGCCCGCACACCGGCCACGGCACGGTCGAGGTCCGGACGCCCGACGGGCAGGCCGACCCCGAGCGCGTGCTGGCGTTCGTCGAGTACACCCACGCCCTGGTCGAGGACCTCTCGGCCCGGTACGAGGACGGCGAACCGGGTTACCGCCATCGGCGGGAGCTCCTCGACGAGAACAAGTGGCGCGCGATGCGGTACGGCCACGACGCGTCGTTCATCCGGCGGGACCGCGAGGGCGAGGTCTGCCTCGGCGAGGTCGTCGACCGGGAGTGCGACCGCCTCGGCGTCTCGGGCATCCGGGACGTGTACGAGGCCGCGAGCGGCGCGGCGAGCCAGCGCCGGATCCGCGACGAGGAGGGCGTCGAGGCGCTGTACGAGTCGCTGGTGCTGCGACCCGAGTAGTCCGTCCGTCCGCTTCGTGCCAGTCGACTCCCTCTGACTCGCGCGTGAACCCCGAACGCCGACGGCAGCACCTGTAAGCAACCTTTTTACTCGCCCGTAGCTTGTGTCCTCGTAGAGAGGACATGTCCGGTGAAAACACAGACGACGATGTGGACGTCGAAGACGACGCCGTCGAGGAAGCCGAGATCGACGACGTCGCGGACGACGTCACAGTTGAGGAGGAACTCGAGGCCGACGAGGACGGCGACCTGACCGAGGAGGTGAACGTCGAGGTCGAGGGCGAGGAGGCGGTGTCTGTCGAGCAGGACGTGCCGGTCGAGGAGGGCGGCGACCGCATCTCGAAGGGCCGCGAGCGCCTGGAGGAGGAGGCCGACCGCGCGGTCGACCAGTTCGACCAGGGCATCGTCGACCTGCTGTCGTGGGTGCTCGACACCGAGACCCGGGCGCGCATCTACGTCTACCTGCGCCAGCAGCCCTACAGCACCAGCGAGGAGATCGCCGAGGGAACCGGGCTCTACCCCTCGACGGTCCGGGAGTCGCTGGCCGAGCTCCACGACGAGGAGATCGTCGAGCGCCGCAAGCGCGAGAGCGAGGGCGCCGGCAACAACCCGTACGAGTACACCGCCATCGCGCCGAGCGATCTCGTCGGCGGCATCGTGGGCCAGATCCAGGACGAGCTCAACACGGTGTTCAACCTCGACTCGCACCTCCGGTCGGGCGACGAGGACGAGCCGGCGTCGGAGCCGACCGAGCCGGTGAGCATCCGTGTCGAGGACGCGGAGGACGAGGAATCGGACGACGAGGAGTAGTTTTCCCGGTCCGAGACCGTATTCCGAAGGCACTAAGCGGCGGGGAACCCTTCGCGGGGATATGAGGGTTGCCCTGGGCGGGACCTTCGACCCGGTCCACGACGGCCACCGCGCGCTGTTCGAGCGCGCCTTCGAACTCGGCGACGTGACGGTGGGACTGACCAGCGACGAGCTCGCCCCGAAGACGCGCCACGAGGACCGGTACGTCCGCCCGTTCGACGAGCGCGAGGCCGATCTGGAGGCCGTGCTGGCCGAGTTCGCCGACGAGTACGACCGGGAGTTCGAGGTCCGGGAGCTGACCGAGCCGACCGGCATCGCGACCGAACCCCAGTTCGACGCGCTGGTGGTCTCGCCAGAGACGACCGACGGCGCCGAGCGCATCAACGAGATCCGCGAGGAGCGCGGCCACGATCCCCTCGACGTCGAGGTCGTGGCCCACGTCGAGGCCGAGGACGGCGACATCATCTCCAGCACGCGCATCGTCAAGGGCGAGATCGACGAACACGGCAATCTGACGCCCGAGCGGGACGGCCGGAACGCCGAGCGGAGTTAGATCGAGCCATCGGTCGGCGCGCCCAAGTAGCGTGATCAGTCTCCTCGTGTCGCTTACCACGACGGCGGTTCGAGCCCGGCCGCTTCCAGCAGTTCCTTCCAGCGCTGCTGGACGGTCAGCCGCGCGACGCCGACGGCGTCGGCCACCTCGCTCTGGGAGCGCTGGTCGCCCTCGATGAGCGACCCGGCGTAGAGGCTGGCCGCGACGACCGCCCGCCGGGAGTCGGCGTCGCGCTCGTCGGGCGCGTCCCACTCCGAGACGGTCGAGAGGAAGAGGTCGGTCGCCCGCGACCTGGCGGCGGCGTCGAGTCCGAGTCGGTCGGCGGCCCGCTCGATCTGGGCGAGCCAGCGCTGGTTCTCCACGTGGTCGCGTGCCCGATACACGAAGACTGCTTGCGACCGGACGACCATAAGCCCCTCGCCGAGAGCGACAGGTTCTTGTCGCCCTCGCCGGAATCTGGGAACGCGCGCGGGTTGCCAAGCCAGGCCAACGGCGTAGCGCTTAGGACGCTATCCCGTAGGGGTCCGCCGGTTCGAATCCGGTCCCGCGCATTCTCCGGCGACCAAACCGGTGAGCTGTGAGAATCGCCGACCGGTTCGAACCCTGCAAGTCGCAGCCCGGAACGGCCCGCAAGGCCGCACGCCCGGGCCGTCTTGCTCCGGTTCGAATCCGGTTCCGCGAATCTCCAACTTCGCCGTTACGCCGATATCGACCAGTAAACGCTCCAGCTTCCGTCGAAACCCGACTCTGCCCACTGGACCTTGAAGTCGGACTTCGACGTACCTTCGGGGACTTCGTAGGCGATCCAGCCTTTGCGGACGATACCCGGCGAGATCTCGCCGCCCTCGAACTCGTTCTCGTCGGTCATCAACATCGCCGCGTCGTACTGCTGATTCCCCGCAATCAGTGCCACGTCCGACGACAACGGGGTATAGGTCTGTTCGTTCCCCTTATTTTCGGCTCTGACGGACACCTTCGCCCACTTCCTGCCGGACGGCGCTTCCTCCGTGTACTGCGTGCCCGACGACCCCGACCAGGTGTACGAATCCATGAACGAAACCTTGTCGACGGTGAATGCGATACCGTTCGCGGCGGTGAACGGCTCCCCGAACGGGAGGACGGCGCTCACGTATCGAACGGCGAATTCTCTGGCCGTACGTTCGAGGCGGAACGTGATCTGGCCGTTGTACTGGACCGTCACTTCGTTACTCTCCCACGTTTTCGTCTCCCCGGCAGGGACTTCGAGTTCGATCACGCCGATCTCCTGCCACTGCCCGTCACCCTGTTTCGCGTACACGGTGTCCGCCCAGACACCGGACGCCCCGCCGGTGTTTTCGATCGTGATCGAAAACGAGTAGGAATCGCCGAGGGGAACTTCGCTGGGCGCTTCGATGCCGGTGACTGTGAACGCCGCTTCGCCTTCCGTCGTTGCGTTCTCAGTCGTCGTCGGGTCGATCTCCGACCCCGATTCCCGTTGCGTCGTAGTATCTTCGTTCCCGGTATCAACCGTGTCGGGAGAGTCATCGTCACTACCGCTACATCCTGCAAGACCGGTTGCGAGGACAGCGGTCCCGCCAACGAACTGTCGGCGAGACAAGGTGGCTGGATAGTCCGCCATTCCGGCACGACGTACAGTCAGATACAAGATAGTTATTCACCACCAGAGAGATATATCGTCCGTTTCAGTCGCTTCCTACGCCATACAGACGGCGGAATAGTATTCGGAAAAATTGATAGATATTCTATATAACGGTGGGAGTGAGTCAAAGTTGTTCGAGGAGGCGTCCTCAGAACCACGGAAATGAGGTGCCGGTGAGTGATAGATACGGTATCCCCTCGGAAATCGTACTTCAATTCGCCGATTCACCGGGTTCGCTCCGTCCGAGTCGTACCGCCGAGAGAGAACCGGACCGGACTCAATTGCGTCATCGGTACGACCGAGCGAACTCCGAGGAGGAATCAGCCGGTGAACCGCAGAAGAGTGAGGGGAGAGGGTGTCGACTACGCGTCGAGTTTCCTCCGGGCGCGCCGGTTGAAGAAGTAGCCGACAGCGGCGGTGACGATGGCGAACAGCAGGAACGCGAAGCCCCAGATGACGAGACCCATGATGCTCCCGATGAACGTTCCTGTCGCCTCGGCGCTCTCGCCCTCGCCGCTCGACATAATCGTCGGGATGTAGAACAGGAGCGGCGTGAGTATCATGAGCAGTGCCGTGACGTAGAGGCCGGAACCGATGGCTTCGCTCGGAATCCGCTTCTGGTAGAGGAAGTAGGCGCTTCCCACGGTAGCGATCACGAAGGCTATCACAGCGAAGCCCATCGTCGCGGTCGCCCAGGCGGCGAATCCCCCGATGATGAGCGCCATGACGCCCGCCGTAATCCCCATTTTCCACGAGAAGCCGCCAGTTTCGTCGGGAGTCACGTCGTGCTCGACCCGCGTACCGCCGTCAGTGGATGGGTGTTCGTCGTCCGAGTTCGAATCGGGAGAATCTATCTGGTTTGCCAAGGATACCACCGTCCTAATCTATGACATATGCGTTCTTTGTTACGAGTGCGCTGGAAAGTGTTAACACGCACCTGATACAGGCCTTGATTCTTATCTTCTAACAAAAACCATTTAATTTCCGTAAATGGAGTCAAACGAAACTCCAGAGTAGGCCCGCGGCCCGCGCTCGCATACACTTTCAATCAGACCGATACGCGATAATAGAGTTCGTAGATTCATCGACCAGATCGGGAACGATTGTTCGGTGAGTCCGCGCGCTTGCTGTCCGGATTTTTGCCACTGGTGGACGAGTCACAGAACATCTGCAACTGGTAGCGCACCTGCAGCCTCCCAAGTGTTATACCTGCTGGCTCATCTAAAAGGGGCATGGAGCGAACCCGGCAGCGCCACCCCCGCGAGGACGACGCAGAACAAGAGCAGAAAGAGGACACCGAACACAGCCAAACGTGTCCGGAATGCGACGCTGCCAACCTCGTCAAAAGCGCTGACGGGACCGAACTCACGTGTGAGGACTGCGGGCTCATCATCGAGGAGACCAACGTCGACCGGGGGCCGGAGTGGCGTGCATTCAACCACTCCGAACGCCAGGAGAAGTCCCGCGTGGGTGCCCCAACCACGAACACGATGCACGACAAAGGGCTGACGACGTCCATCGACTGGAAGGACAAGGACGCCTACGGCAACTCGCTCTCCTCGGAGAAACGCAGTCAGATGAACCGGCTGCGGAAGTGGCAGAACCGCATCCGGACCAAGGACGCTGGCGAGCGAAACCTCCAGTTCGCGCTCTCGGAGTCCGACCGGATGGCCTCGGGGTTAGGCGTCCCCCGATCGGTCAGAGAAGTCGCCAGCGTCATCTACCGACGGGCACTCAACGAGGATCTCATCCGCGGCCGGTCGATCGAGGGTGTCGCCTCCGCCACGCTCTACGCGGCCTGCCGAAAGGAAGGGATCCCGCGGTCGCTCGAAGAGGTCACGGCGGTCTCGCGCGTCGAGCAGAAGGAGATCGGGCGCACGTATCGATACATCTCGAAGGAACTCGGGTTGGAGATGGAACCCGTCGATCCCAAGCAGTACGTGCCGCGGTTCTGTTCGGAGCTCGATCTTCCCGAGGAGGTGCAGGTCAAGGCGACCGAAATCATCGACAAGTCCGCCGAGGCGGGACTCCTGTCCGGCAAATCACCGACGGGCTTCGCCGCGGCGGCGATATACGCCGCGTCGCTGCTCTGCAACGAGAAGAAGACCCAGCGCGAGGTTTCCGACGTCGCCCAAGTCACCGAGGTCACCATCCGCAACCGGTATCAGGAACAGATCGAGGCGATGGGCCTTCGCGGATAGTCCCGGCGCAATCCACGGGTCTTAGCGCGCAGAACCGCGGAAGCAGGGATTCTCCTGGGACGTCCATAGGGGTCGATGCTGAGCCGTAGCCACTTCGTTCGACCGATTACGGTTCCCGAACGCCAAGCGACAGCGCCAGTCGGGCAGCGCCGAAGCCGCCCACCAGTGCGAACGCGAGCGACGGCGAACCGTGGGTGAGGGCAGTGCCGACTACCGACGCGCCGACGACAGTTCAGGTTCGGCACATTTTTCCGTGGGAGAGACGTATCAGACTGAAGATGACTGACCTCGCGGACGCATACGACCGGGACGTCCCCTGGCAGGCGGTAGCGTGGGCCGTCCTGGCGTTCGGCGCCGGACTGGTGGCCGCGGTCGGGGTGGCCGCCGCGACCGCCAGCCTGGTCGCCGGCTTCGGCGTCGGGAAATCCCGCGCGCTCGGACTCGGGGTCGTCGCCGGCGGCGCGCTGCTGCTGGCGGCGTTTCTCGCGCCGGTCGTCCGCGGTGCCGCCACCGACCGCTCGCAGCTCCTCGCGGGGGTCGGCGCCGTGGTCGGCGGGGTGGGACTCGCGTGGTTCTGGACCGGCCTGCCCGCGGGGTGGACCGGCCAGGTCGGGACGCTCCCAGTCGGCGGGGCCGGCGCGTACGCGGTCGGCCTGCTCGCCGCGTTCGGCGCGGGGTTCGCCGCCCTGCAGGCCCCCGACGCTCGGGAGTCGGCGGCGGACCGTCGGGAGGCGGACGCGTTCGCCAGCGTCGGGTCGGTGCTCGCGGCCTGCGAGGACGACCCCAGTGAGTCCGCCACCGTCGGCGACGGCGGCGAACCCGACGAGGACCTGTCGTTCTTCGACGACGAGACGTAACGGTCCGTCCGCAAGTGTCGGTTCGACAGACGATTCGAGAGGTCCGGCACACCGCCGTGGGCAACGCTCGTCGGCGGGCGACGACGCCGGGCAGGGCTCCCGCCGCCGGCGGACTCGAACCCGCACTCGATTGATATATACACCCGCAAACCTTTTCTTCGGTCGTTGAGTCGTTTCGGGTAATGGCTGACGTGAGCGAACTGTTGGGGGACGTGACCGAGGACGCCGACGCCGTCTTTCTGTTCTCACCGAGCGGCTCTTACTACGACCGATACGCCGACCTCGACGCTGACGTGGACCTCGTCGTCGTCGGTCCCGAGAACTCCGTCGGCGCCGACGAGTTCGTGGAGCTGCCGCTGGAGTTCGAGAACGTCCGCGAGCGCATCCGGTTCGGCATCGAGGGCGCGATGGAGCAGGGGCTCGCCGAGGACGGCGACGTCATCGTCTGCACCGTCAGCATGTTCGACGGGGGCACCGACACCGTCACCCGGGCGCGGGCCAGCGACGAGATGTACTCGGGCGTCTACGACCTGTTCGCCAACTCCCGGGCCGACCCCGGCGTCATCCGCGACGTGTTCGACGTCGCCATCGAACTCGGCAAGAAGGGCCAGAAGGGCGAACCGGTCGGCGCGCTGTTCGTCGTCGGCGACGCCGGCAAGGTGATGAACAAGTCCCGGCCGCTGTCGTACAACCCCTTCGAGAAGTCCCACGTCCACGTCGGCGATCCCATCGTGAACGTGATGCTGAAGGAGTTCTCCCGGCTCGACGGCGCCTTCGTCATCAGCGACGCGGGCAAGATCGTCTCGGCCTACCGCTACCTCGAACCCTCGGCCGAGGGCGTCGACATCCCCAAGGGGCTGGGCGCGCGCCACATGGCCGCCGGCGCCATCACCCGCGAGACGAACGCCACGGCCATCGTCCTCTCGGAGAGCGACGGGCTGGTCCGGGCGTTCAAGGGAGGCGAGCTGGTACTCGAGCTCGATCCGGAGGAGTACTGATGCAGGGGGAGCTGGAGGGCCTGTTCCGCGACCAGTTCCAGTTCATCGTCGCCTTCTTCGCGCTCGTGCTCGGCATCGTCGCCGGCTACGTCATCGGCCGCGTCAACCACCGGCTGCTGACCGCCGCCGGCGTTCCCGAGGCGGTCGAGCGCACGCCGTTCGAGCGGACCGCCCAGAGCCTCGGCACCGACACCGTCTCGCTCGTGTCGCGGTTGAGTTCGTGGTTCATCTACGGGGTCGTCGTCCTCATCGCGCTCAACATCGCGGAGCTGCTGAACGCCCGGCTGTTCTGGAACGGCGTCCTCACCTTCATCCCAGACCTGTTCATCGCCATCCTCGTCTTCATCGTCGGGTTCGTGGTGGCCGACAAGGCCGAGCTCGTCGTCGGCGAGCGGCTCCGGTCGGTCAAGCTCCCGGAGGTCGGGGTCATCCCGCGGCTCGTCAAGTACACCATCGTCTACCTCGCGGCGCTGGTCGCGCTCGGGCAGGTCAACGTCGCCATCGAGGCGCTGCTCATCCTGCTGGCGGCGTACGTGTTCGCGGTCATCCTCTTCGGCGCGGTGGCGCTGTGGGACCTGCTCCGGTCGTCCGCGGCCGGGGTCTACCTCCTGCTGAACCAGCCGTACGGCATCGGCGACGAGGTCAAGGTCGGCGGCGACCGGGGCATCGTCCAGGAGGTCGACGTGTTCGTCACCCGCATCGAGAGCGACGGCGAGGAGTACATCATCCCCAACAGCAGGGTGTTCGAGCAGGGCGTCGTCCGCATCCGGGACTGAGATGCAGGGCAGTCCCGACCCGATACTCGGCACCGACGCCCTGAACGCGGTCGCCGCGACGCTGGTCGCCTGTTGCTTCGTCGCGCTCCCGTACGCCCTGCGGAAGCGCGTCACGGAACCCCGACGGCTCGCGCTGGTCGGCGGCCTCGCCTACGCGGTCGTCTGCCTCGGCGCGTGGGTCGGCGCCAGGCTCGTCGCGGACGCCTTCGTGGGCGCGATGGTCGCGGACCCGGGAACCTTCCTCGGCTGGATTCTGGCCGGCGCGGTAGTCCTCGGCGCCCAGGCAGCGGTTCCATACTACTGCCTGGCCCGCTGGCGGCTGATCGCGCCGCTCGCGGCGCTGTTCGGCGTGACCGTCCTCGTCCTCCCCGCGTTCCTGAGCGTCCGCGGCGAGTCCGACCCGCTGGCGCTATACGCGCTGGTGTTCGGGCCGCTGCTGATCGGCCTGACCTGCCTCGGCGGTCTCGCGGAGTACGCGGTCCGGAGCGTCGTGGTCGCCGAATAGTGCGCGAGCGGACACCGCACCCCGTTCCGCCGGCGACTCAATCGGACGACTCCTCGCCGCTCATGGGCTCGGCCGGCACGCCGGCGACCGTCTCGCCCGGCGGGACGTCCCGCGTCACCAGCGAGTTGGCCGCCACGCTCGCGCCCGCGCCGATCTCGACCCCCGGCAGGATGATGGCGCCCGCGCCGATCATGGCGCGCTCGCCGACCACGACCTCGCCGGTCCGGTACTCGTCCTGGAGGAACTCGTGACAGAGGATGGTGGCGTCGTAGCCGACGATGGCGTGGTCCTCGACCGTGATCAGTTCGGGCCAGAACACGTCCGGGGTCGACTCCAGCCCCCACGAGACGCCCTCGCCGACCGTGACGCCGATGCTCCGGAGGAGGACGTTCTTGAGCGTCAGGCTGGGCGAGATGCGCGCGAGGACGATGACGACGTAGTTCAACGCGACCCGGAGCGGGCTCTTGGCGCGGGTCCACGACTGCAACGAGTTGCCGGGGCCGGGCGTGGCGTGGCGCGCGACGCGGTCGTGGCGTCGCGCGTCGTCAGTCGGGTCCGGGTCCGCCGAGTCGCGGTCGGCCGGGCCGGAGTCGGCCGGGTCCGGGTCGCTCGGGTCCGCACCGATCCGGTCGTCCGTTTCGTCGGGCACGGCCGGGGATTCGTGGGGTTCGGTCTTGAAAGTAGCTGGTTCCGTCGGGCCGGCTCACTCGGAGAATCGGCGCTCGATGACCTCGAAGTACGGCTCCAGCTCCGCGGCCGTCTCCGTCAGGACCACCCGGCTCTCGCCGGGGTCGTACTCGACCACGCCGGCGTCGGCGAGCTTCGGCAGGTGAGAGTGGTGGAGCGACGCGGCGACCCGCTCGCGCCGGTCTGTCGGCACGGCAGGCCGGTCGACGTCGTCGAGGCGGGCAGCGGTCGCCGCGGCGAGTTCGCCGAGCGTCGCCGCCCCGTCGGTCTCCCGCAGGGCGGCCACCGCGTTGCGGCGTCGACCGTCGGCGAGCAGTTCCAAGGTCTGGTCGGTCGTCAGCGAGGCCGCTGCCGCCTCGTCGTACTTGGACATGCGCGCCGAAACGGCGAGTCGGCGGTTTGTTATGGGTTGCGTGGTGCCTCGACAGGCGGCGATTACGGGGTGACAGGCGGGGGCTGCGACCAATCAGGTCGGGACTGTGACGAGGCGGCCCCGGTTGAAGGAGATGCGGAACGGAACGAAACGGTCGGTCGGCTCGCGTCGCGGGCGGCTACTCCCCGCGGAGCTCCGCCACGTGGTCGACCCGGCGCCGGACCAGGTCGGGCTTGCCGATGTCGTGGCGCACGTCGAGTCCCTCCTCGCCGGCGAGCGAGAGCGCGTCCTCGGCGATCTCCTCGGCCTCGGTGATGGTGTCGGCGACCCCGACCACCGCGAACGCCCGCGAGGTCGTGGTGTAGATGCCGTCGTCGCGCTCGTCGACGCTGGCGTAGAAGAGGACGGCGTCGCCGGCGCTGTCCTCCGTGATCTCGACCTTCGCACCCGCTTTAGGGTCGGTCGGGTAGCCCTCGGGAACGGCGTACTTGCAGACCGTGGCCTTCGGCGCGAAGGAGAGTTCCGGCAGCGGCTCGCCGTCGCGGGCCGCGACCAGCACGTCGAGGAAGTCGGTGTTGAGCACCGGCAGGGTGTTCATCGCCTCGGGGTCGCCGAACCGGGCGTTGAACTCCACGACCTTCACGCCGTCGGCGGTGAGCATGAACTGGCCGTAGAGCACGCCCTTGTACCCCTCCAGCGCGTCGACCGTGGCCCGTAGCACGTCGACCGCCTGGCGGTAGTCATCCTCGGTCATGAACGGGAGCGCGAGCTCCGCGTCGCTGTAGCTGCCCATCCCGCCGGTGTTGGGGCCCTCGTCGCCCTCGTAGGCGCGCTTGTGGTCCTGGACCGCCGGGGTGACCCGGAGGTCGCCGTCGGCCACGAACGCCTGGACGGTGAACTCCTCGCCGACCAGGCGCTCCTCGAGCACCACCCGGTCGTAGTCGGACTCGCGGAGGTACTCCTTGGCCTCCGCCTCCGTCACCTGGTCGCCGATGACCCGGACGCCCTTGCCCCCGGTGAGGCCCGCGGGTTTCACCGCGAGGTCGCCGTCGTAGTCGTCGATGTACGCGCAGGCCGCGTCCATGTCGTCGAACGTCTCGAAGTCCGGGCAGCCCGGGACGTCGTGCTCGCGCATGAACCGGCGCTGGTAGGCCTTGTCGGTCTCGATGCGGGCCTCGGCCTCCCGCGGACCGAAGGCGTAGACGCCGGCGTCGTCGAGCGCGTCGGCGACCCCCGCAGCGAGCGGGCCCTCGGGGCCGACGACCGCGAGCGTCGCGCCCACGTCCTCGGCGTAGGAGACGACCGCCTTCGGGTTGGTCGTCTCCAGCGTCTCGAACCCCTCGGCCAGCGCCGCGATGCCCGGATTGCGGTTGCCCGCGCAGGCGTAGAGGTCCGCGTCGCTCTCGGCCAGCGCCCGGGCGACAGCGTGCTCGCGCCCGCCGCCGCCGACCAGCAGGACTGTCTCGCTCATGCCCGGAAGGTGTAGGCAAGGGAGTGTAAAGGTTGCTCTTGCCGACGCCGGAAGTGGGCAAGAACGTGCAATCATTTCCCCGGCCAGGCGGTCGAGACGTCCGCCAAATCCTGGCGGGAGAACTATCACCGATAGCGTGGTGAATGTTCTCATGGCAGAGTTCAGGGGTGCGTGGACGCGGGAGGAGGTCGAGTCCTTCCTCGAAGAGGCGACGATTCCGATCCGGATCGCCTGCCACCGACCCGACGAGTCGCTGTGGATGGTCGCGCTGTGGTACCGCTACCGGAACGACTACTTCGAGTGCGCGACGGGGGCCAAGGCCGACGTGGTGTCCTACCTCCGCAACGACTCGGAGGTGGCCTTCGAGGTGTCCGTCAACCAACCGCCGTACCGCGGCGTCCGCGGCAACGGGAGCGTCGGCCTCTCGCCCGACGAGGACAAGACGGTGTTGCGCGACCTGCTCGAACGGTACCTCGGCGGCACCGACTCGGAGCTGGCGTCGCGGCTCCTCTCGGATGACCGCGAGGAGGTCCGCATCCGGGTCCGGCCCCGGCGGGTGTACAGCTGGGACTACACCGAGCGCATGCGCGCCGTGACGGAGGACTGACCGGGTCCGAGGTCCCGCCGGTATCCCGGCGGGCGGGGGACCGGCGGCCCACCGGGCGGAGATCGCCGACCGAATCGGTACCGCGGTGACTGCTCCGTACCACAAAGGCCTTGGTCCACCCCCAATCAGAGGGTCGCGTGTTCGAGAAACTCGTCGCCCTGGACTCCTCGACGGTGGGGATGCACTGGCTCTGGAAACTGCTCTGGCTCGCCCTCGGTGCGTTCCTGGTGGTCTTCTGGATCGCCGTCCTCTGAGTCCCGACGCGGGCCGCCACGCGGAAGCGAGCCGAATCGCCACGCCACCGGAAGCCCCGACTTTACGTCGCTGAAGCACCTCGGGTGAGCCATGAGCGACTCCGACGCCGACCCGACCGAGCGCAACCGGCTGGACGAGGAGGAGAGCCCGTACCTCCGCCAGCACGCCGACAACCCGGTCCACTGGCAACCGTGGGACGACGCCGCGCTGGCGGCCGCCGAGGAGCGCGACGTGCCCGTCTTCCTGTCGGTCGGCTACTCGGCCTGCCACTGGTGTCACGTGATGGAGGAGGAGAGCTTCGAGGACGAGGGCGTCGCCGAGATTCTGAACGAGAACTTCGTCCCGATCAAGGTCGACCGCGAGGAGCGTCCCGACCTCGACAGCATCTACCAGACCGTCGCGCAGGCGGTCTCGGGCCGCGGCGGGTGGCCCCTCTCGGTGTGGCTCACGCCCGACGGTCGGCCGTTCTACGTCGGGACCTACTTCCCGAAGGAGCCCAAGCGCGGTCAGCCCGGCTTCCCGGACCTGCTGGAGAACATCGCCGACTCGTGGAACGACGACGAGGACCGCCGAGAGATGGACCGCCGGGCCGACCAGTGGACCGACGCCATCGCGGGCGAGCTCGAGTCGGTCCCCGACCCCGGCGAGGCGCCCGGCGAGGACCTGCTGGAATCGGCGGCCGACGCCGCGGTCCGGTCGGCCGACCGCGACCACGGCGGGTTCGGCACCGGCCAGAAGTTCCCCCAGGCCGGGCGGATCCACCTGCTGCTGCGGGCCGCGGACCGCGCGAGCGACGAGGAGACCGCCGAGGAGTACCACGAGGTCGCGACCGAGGCGCTGACCGCGATGGCCGAGGGCGGCATCTTCGACCACGTCGGCGGCGGGTTCCACCGCTACACCGTCGACCGGAAGTGGGTCGTCCCCCACTTCGAGAAGATGCTGTACGACAACGCGGAGATTCCCCGCGCGATGCTGGCTGGCTACCAGGTCGCCGGTGACGACCGGTACGCCGAGGCCGCCCGCCGGACCTTCGAGTTCGTCGAGCGGGAGATGACCCATCCGGAGGGCGGGTTCTACAGCACGCTCGACGCCCAGAGCGAGGGCGAGGAGGGAAAGTTCTACGTCTGGACGCCGGAGGAAGTGAGGGACGCGGTAAGCGACGACACCGCCGCGGACATCTTCCGCGACCGGTTCGGGGTCACCGAGTCGGGCAACTTCGAGGGGAAGACCGTGCTCACGGTCAGCGAGTCGATTCCGGACCTCGCGGACGAGTACGGGATGAGCGAGGCCGAGGTCGAGGAGACCGTCGAAGACGCCCGCGAGCAGGTCTTCGAGGCCCGCGCGGAGCGGGTTCGCCCCCGACGCGACGAGAAGGTGCTGGCCGGCTGGAACGGGCTGATGATTTCGGCGCTGGCCGAGGGCGCCCTGGTGCTGGACGACGGCGAACGGTGGGCCGACCTCGCCGAGGACGCCCTGGCGTTCGTCCGCGAACACCTGTGGGAAGCACCCGAAGGGGACGACGATACCGGACACCTCTTCCGGCGATTCAAGGACGAGGACGTCGCCATCGAGGGGTACCTGGAGGACTACGCCTTCCTCGCGCGGGGCGCGCTCAACTGCTACGAGGCCACCGGCGACCCCGACCACCTGGGCTTCGCGCTCGACCTCGCCGACGCCGTCGTGGCCGAGTTCTGGGACGCCGAGGCCGGCACCATCTACTTCACGCCCGAGACCGGCGAGGAGCTGGTCGCCCGGCCCCAGGAGCCCCACGACCAGTCGACTCCCTCCAGCCTCGGGGTCGCGGCCGACACGCTGCTCGCACTGTCGGAGTTCCGGACCGACGAGGAGTTCGTCGACATCGCAGAGCGAGTGCTGGAGACCCGGGGCCAGCAGATCCGCTCGAACCCGCTCCAGCACGCGTCGCTCGCGCTGGCGGCCGACCGGTACGCCCGGGGGTCGCTGGAGGTGACGATGGCCGCGGACGACCCGCCGGCGCCGTGGCGCGAGGAACTCGCCGCGCGGTACCTGCCGACCCGCCTGCTGACGCGCCGGCCGCCGACCGAGGACGCGCTCGCTGGGTGGCTCGACGATCTCGGCCTCGCCGAGGCGCCGCCGATCTGGGCCGACCGGAGCGCCCGGGACGGCGAGCCGACCGCCTACGTCTGCCGGAACTTCGCCTGCTCGCCGCCGACCGCCGACCTCGCCGAGGCGCTCGACTGGGCCGCCGACGGCGGAGCAGCGGAGTAGCCCACCGCTCGCGCCGACCAAGATTTCCCCCGATTCGGGTGCGGAAGTTTCATAACCGTACATCGTCAACAAAGTTACCAATGAGCCCAGGGAGTTCCGGCCGGGGGGACGACGGCTCCGGGGGCGACGGGGCGCCGTCCGACGAGGAGCCGCGCTTCCTCGACGTGCTTCGGGAACTGAAGGCCGACGGCTGCAACCTGCTGGTCGTGGGGGACGCGCCGCGCCGGCTGTTCACGGCGGCCAGCGCCGGCCTCCTCGGGGGGACCGACGAGATCCGCTACCGGCTGCTGGCGATAACCGACGCCAGTTCGCGGAGCGTCGTCGAGCGCCTGCCCGGACCCGAGGCGGTGCCGGGGTCGCTGGCCGACACGACCGAGGTGGTCAACCACGCCGGGCCGCCCCGGTCGGCGGCCGAGGCGGGCGGTCGGCCCGAGGCGCCGCCGCTCGCCGACATCTCGGAGCCGCAGGTCGCGGATCCTCAGCTCGCGGGCCTGCAGGCCGACCTCGCCGAGGCGATGGCGGAGTTCGACTGCAGGGCGGGCGGGCTCGACCCGGGTCAGTTGCGCGTGGGGGTCGACTCCGTCGGGGCGCTGGTCGAGCGCTACGACGAGGACGTGGTCCGGCGGTGCCTCCGGGTCGTCACCGGCTACGTCCGGGACTACGACGCGATGGGCCACTACGTCCTGACCGAGCCGTACGGGAGCGACCGCGCCGACCGACTCGCCGACGAGTTCGACGCCGTCGTCGAGATCAGAGCCGTGGACGCCGCGGGCGGCGACCACCACGCCGAGGAGCGCTGGCACGTCCCGAGCCACGACCTCACTACCGACTGGCTGCCGCTATGAGGGGGCGCGAACGAGCGACCGCTCCGCGGAATTCGGCTCCGGCGACTCCAGCGAGAACAGGGAGGTGAGACCGCGTGCGACCCCGATTCGACCGGCTCGACGACGAGACCGGACTGGCGGTGCTCGACCCGATCGAGAAGCGCCGCTTCGTCCTCTACACCGCCGGGTCCGTGTCGCCCGCTCCCGCCGACGTCGAGTCGTTCGCCTTCCCCGTCTCGGTCGCTCGGCGGATCACCACCTCCCGGGTCACGCTCCCCTACAACGTCCCGGTCGCGGTCCGCGAGGCGGGCGACGGCGCGCACATCCGCGACGCGGGCCACGACGGTACCTTCGAGCTCGAGGCCGACGACTACCTGATCGAGGTGAGCGCGCCCGTCAAGCTCTACCTCCGGGTGTCCTCGTCGCTCGCGGTCGAGGCGACCACCAAGGGCGTCCGGTTCGAGTTCGGCGACGAGACGACCGTCGACCTCGGTGCGCGGTCCTCGCACACTTCGCCCGCCGCGACCCTGACGGTCCCGGACGACCCGGAGGCCGTGATGGCGGCGGTCTCGACGTTCGGGTCGGCGCTGAAGACGACGTCCTGCGAGCGGTCGTGGTCGAACCTCCGGGGCCACCCGCCGGCCGTCGAGCGCGGCGGCGAACTGGCGATTCCCGACGACCTCGACGCGCCCGACACCGGCGTCACGGTCCGCGTGCCGGCCGACTACGAGCGCGTCTACCCGGTGACGCCGCTGGCGTACTACCTGGGGGCGGACGTGGTCCCGGGCCAGCCCGCGCGGCTGACCGCGGACACCGGGTTCGTCCACCGGTTCGACGCCGACCGAGGGTTCGAGCACGAGGTGAACCGAGTGCTGAAGCAGGTGTTCCTCCTCGACTGCGCCGTCCGGACCGAGGGGTTCCACCCCATGGACACGCCCGAGCGCCGGGCGGTCGAGTCGGCGACGGAGCTCGACCTCGCGGACCTGTACGGCGCGCCGCTCGGCGACCGGCTGGCGGCGTACCTCGCGGTCCCGCGCGAGGCGCTCGCCGACGCGCTGCCGACCTGGAGCCGGACGACCTACGTCCGACCCGAACCCGCCACCGCCGAACTCCTCCCGTTCGTCGCCGCCGACCTCTCGCTGGTCCGGGTGAAGGCCGACGACCGAGGCGTCGGGTCCGCGAGCGGCGTGCAGGCCAGTCAGCGGCGCGCGCTGAGTTCGTTCAAGCGGGGGCCGGAGTCGGCGACCGGGCCCGGTGAGAAGTCGGAGTCGGGGTCGGACTCGGAGTCGGCGTCGGAACCAGGGACAGGGTCGGAGTCGGCGTTCGACGGGCTCGGGCTGCCGACTGGCGACGACCCTGACACGGCCGGCGTCCCCGACCCCGACGAGTACGTCCCGCTGCCCGAGACCGACGCCGTCGAGCGGGCGTGGGTCGGCGAGGGGACGCCGGTCCACGGCGCGAAGCTGCTGGCCGCCGCGTTCGACCGCGACCGGGCCGAGCCCACCGACGGCGTCATCGACGTGACCGTCGTCTGCAACGACGATCTGATGCGCGAGGAGTGGGACGCGGTCTCGGCGGTGTACGGCGCGCGGGACGGCCACGGGGACGAGGCCGTCGTCCCCTTCGACGTCGACTGCCGGTTCGACGTCTCGACAGCCGAGCTCCGGTCGCTGCTGGCCGACGACTGCGACCTGTTCCACTTCATCGGCCACGTCGACGGCCGCGGGCTCCGGTGTCGGGACGGCATTCTCGACGCCGAGACGCTGTCGGCGACCGGCGCGACGACCGTCCTGCTCAACGCGTGCCGGTCGCACGACCAGGGCGTCGCGCTGGTCGAGGCCGGCGCCCGCGCGGCCATCGTGAGCTGGGGCGACGTGGACAACAGCGGTGCGGTCGAGGTTGGCGAGACGTTCGCCCGGCTGCTCAACTACGGCTTCGGCGTGGGCGGCGCGCTCGAACTCGTCGAGGAGCACACCGCCATCGGCCGCCACTACCTGGTCGTCGGCGATCCGACCGCGACAGTCGCCCAGTGCGCCGACGGCAACCCGCTGGTATACGAGCTGGCGTGCGAGGCCGAGACGGTGCCGGCGCCCGACGAGGAGGTCGCGACCACCGTGCGGAGCTTCGCGACCGACGAGTACCCCATCGGCGCGGCGGCCCAGCCCCACCTCCGGGGCGAGGACGACCCGGACTTCTACCTCGTCCCGGGCCGGATGGGACCGTTCGCGGCCTCGGGGGCGGCCCTGCGGGACACCCTGGCCGACTACTCGGCCCCGGTCGTCGTCGGGGGTCGGCTCCGCTGGAGCGACGAGTGGTACGCCGCGGCCGACGGGTCGGAGTAGTTCCGACCCGCAGGTAGTCGGCCGGAGAGTCGAACGAAGAGAACGTCGGACGAGTCGCAGGACCGCGGTTCAGGCCATCACGTCGCTGTCGAGCAGCCGCTCGCCGACGTACTGGGCCGCCGGTTCGTCCTCGCTCTCCTCGAAGCGGACGATCTCCTCGCCGTCGCGCTCGACCACGACGGTCGGGATGAGCGTCACGTCGTACTCGTCGACGCCCTCGCCGTCCTTGTTCTCGTCGACCTCGTGGACGCGTATCTCGCCGTTGGGAACGCCCGCGGCCTCCAGCGCCGCGAAGAAGTCCGGGAGAACGTCGCGGCAGTCGCCGCACCAGTCGGCGCCCCACACCAGGTAGGTGACTTCGCCGACCGCCGCCTCGATGGCGTCGACGGCCTCGCTGTTCGCGTCGGCGTCCCACGAAGGACTGGGTTCGGTCGTCTCCATGTCCCGGGATTGGCGCTCGAGCGGTTTAGTCGCACGGGTCCCGGCGGATATGGACGCGCGGACCCGAAAGATGTGGTCGCGCGGATCGTCGGGGACTGTCGGGAGTAGGTCCCGGCCGCACCGGAGCCACCGCGACGGCCGGACTCGCGGGGAGTACCGGCACGTACTGCCACCAGTCGCCATTCGTTTATACGCCGCGTGCGTACGAGGAGGTAATGAAGGACTCCGTACTCGACGCGGTCGGGTCGCCGCTCGTTCGGATCTCCTCCCCCGAGGGCGCCACGATAGCCGCGAAGCTCGAGGGGTTCAACCCCGGCGGGTCCGCCAAGGACCGGCCAGCCCGGGAGATGATCGCGGCCGCCGAGCGGGCGGGCGAGGTCGCACCGGGCGACCACCTCGTCGAGCCCACCAGCGGCAACACCGGCATCGGCCTCGCGGTGGCGGCCGCCGCCCGCGGCTACGACCTCACCATCGTGATGCCCGAGTCGAAGTCGCCCGAGCGCCGACAGCTGCTGAAGGCGTACGGGGCGAACCTCGAACTGATCGACGGCGACATGACCGACGCCCGCGAGCGCGCCGACGAGCTCGCCGCGGCCGAGGGCGTCGTCCAGATGGGCCAGTTCGAGAACCCCGCCAACGCCGAGGCCCACTACCGGACCACCGCCGAGGAGATACTCGACCAGGTCGAGGGCCGCGAGATAGACGCCTTCGTCGCCGGCGTCGGCACCGGCGGCACCATCACCGGCACGGCGAAGCGACTCCTGGAGGAGTTCCCCGAGATGGAGGTCGTGGCGGTCGAGCCCGAGCGCAATCCCGTGCTCTCGACCGGCGAGGCCGGCGAGGACGACTACCAGGGGATGGGCCCGGGGTTCGTCAGCGACCTGCTGGACACCGACCTCCTGACCGGCGTCGAGACCGTCTCGCTGGAGGACGCCGAGGCAGAGGCCCGCAGGCTGGCCCGCGAGGAGGGCATCCTGGTCGGCCAGTCGTCGGGCGCGGCGTCGGTCGCGGCCAGACGGGTCGCCGAGCGCATCGCCCGGCCCGAACTCAACTGTCCCGAAGCGCCCGAGGAGGTGGAGGAGCTCGTGGCCTCGGACGGTGAAACGACGGGAGCGGCAACCGGAACTGCCACTGAAGTGCAGTCCGACGGCGGTGAGCGCCGCGCCGAGGCGCGAGCCTCGTCGGGCCTGCGGCCCGACGGCGGAGCGCTCGACGGTTACGACGACTGCCCGCTGGTCGTGACGGTGTTCCCGGACAGCGGCGAGCGGTACCTCTCGACCGGGATGTTCGACTAGAGGAACGCCCGGACCGCTTCCACGAACTCCTCGGGTCTCTCGCGCGGCGGCCAGTGGCCGCAGTCCGCCACCACGCGCACCTCGGCGTCCGGCGCGAGCGTGGCCGCCCGAACCGACCACCCGACCGGAACCAGCGGGTCGTCCTCGCCGTGGACGAACAGGGTCGGCGTCTGGAGCTCCCCCAGCCGGTCGGTGTAATCGGTCTCGAGGCCGTCGAACCCCACCTCGTTGCGCTGGAACGCCGTCCACGCCTCGGCGGCCCGCGGCCGGCGGAGCTCCGCCAGCGCCTCGTCGACGAGGTCGGCGGTGAGGTTGCCCGGCGCGACTATCTCGCGGAGGGTCTGGGCGGTGAGCCGCCGGCTCTGTGCCATCGCGGCGAAGGGGAGCCCGTTCACGACGGGCAATCGGACGAACATCGCGCCGAGCGGTCCGCCGGGGCTCTCGCTCCCGAGGCCCAGGCTGTCGACCGCGACCAGTCGCTCGACGCGCGAGGGGTGGTCGAGGGCGAATCCGAGCGCGACCCCGCCGCCCATCGAGATGCCGACGAGCGAGACTCGGTCGAGGTCCAGCGCGTCGAGGAACCGCCGGAGGACGTCGGCGTAGTACGCGACGCTCGGCGACCCGTCCGGCGGGTCGCTCTCGCCGAAGCCCGGCCAGTCGGGCGCGTAGACCGTGCGGTCGGCCGCGAGCGCGGGGAGGGCGTCGCGCCACGAGAGCGCGGCCGAGTCGAGACCTCCGCCGTGGAGCAGGACGACGGGCGGAGCGTCTGCGCCCTGCGGGGCCGTCTCGGGGCCGGCACGGTGGTAGCGAACGCGCAGTCCGTCGAGCGAGACGGAGTCGTCGCTGGACACACAGTCGACCACGGAACCGTGGAACTTGAGTCGCCCGGCACTACCAAAAGGTATTTGACGTGTCTCGATTCGACGTAGCCAGAGCGACCCCCACGATGATACTCTGGCAGACAGCGAAGCGATGGACGTACAAGGGCCGAAACTGCGAGATCCAGCGGACGAGCGTGGCCGACGCCACCCAGTACCGGGGGCTGGTCGAGGTCGATACCGGACTGTCCGACGGCGCGCTCGCGGCCGGACCCGTCGAGGACCTCCGGCGGCGGAGTCGACCCGAGCGCGACTCGGACGGCGAGTACCGCGAGTGGGTCTACTTCAGTTGGCCGGGCGAGACGGTGTCGGACCTCCGCGAGGAAGTGAACGGCCTCGCCGAGTACGTCGCCGACGCCGAGGTCTGAGTCGCCGCGAGAGCGTCGGTACGGCCGCAGCTACCCGCCGAACTCCGACTCGGCGACCCTGACGACCACGGTGTCCTCGACGTCCCGGATGTCGTACCCCGGGATCTCGCCGTCCTCGCGGCGGGCGACGAACATCGGCTCGACGAGATCACCCTCGGTAGTCCGGCCGTAGATCTTGAGGTACCGGTCGGTCTCCTCCGGGCGCACCTCGCCGTCGCGGACCGCCTCGGCGAGCGTGCGCGAGAGCCACTCGGTCTCGCTCACGCTGGGTTCGAGCACGAGCGCGTCGTCGGCGAACCGGACGAGGTACCAGTTCAGGTCGTTCAGCAGCGCCACCGCCGAGCCGAGGCTGATGGTCTCGAGCGCCAGCGAGTTCTCGTAGCGCTCCCGGAGGTCGTAGGTGGCCAGCGCCTCGCGGGCGGTCTCCCGCGAGACGAGCTCGGCCCGGAGGTCCACGCCCTCGGAACCGACGAGACAGACCCGAGTCACACGTGTCCGATGGGACCGGCGTCGTAAAGCGATTTCGTTCCTCGACCCGTCTCAACCCGACAGCGAGCGTATCTGGCCCCGGATTTCGCCCGCCGGATGCTCGGCCGTGTGGACGTTCACGTAGACGTTCTCCGCGCGCAACTGCTCTGCCAGTCCCGCCGCGTCGGTCAGCGGCCAGATCGCGTCCTCGTCGGTCAACGTGCCCGACGCGAGCAGTCCCGTCTTCGTCACGGGACGCCGGGCCGGTCCGAACAGGTAGGCGACGACGTTGCCGTTCAGATCCGGCGGCCCCTTGTGGACGTGAGCCTGCTCGACGTTCTCGATGTCCCCGACCACCAGCCAGTAGTCGACGCGACTCTCGTCGGGGGCGAGCCGGAAGCCCGCGACCCCGAACGCGTCGGTCTCGACCGGCGGGACCTCGTTCTCGCCGGTCAGCCACGCGCCGAAGATCTCGGACCCCTCGTACCCCTGCGGTCGGAGCACGGTCGGTCCGCCCGCTACGGTGCCGAGCGACGCCAGAAAACGGCGTCTCGATTGTCGTGTCATCTCCCCTCCCCGAACCGAGGCCCGACGGGCGGCGTGAAAGCGGTTTCGCCGACTCCGGACACTCAGACGTCGACTACCGTGGCGTTCGCGGCCGCCCGCTCGGCGCGCTCGACGAGGTCGTCGGGTTCGGCGTTCTCGACGATCTCGAGGGTCGCGTTGGTCTCCGGATAGTCGGGCGCGATCCGGTTGCAGCCCGCCGGAATCGTCGAGTCCCGGAACGTCCCGATGCGACGGGCGCGCTCGGTGATGTCGCTCTTGTCCATCGTCAGCAGCGGCCGGTGAATCGGCATATCGGCCGCACGGCTCGTGGCGCCGAGGTTCCGGGCGGTCTGGGACGACTTCTGGCCGATGGCCTCGCCGGTCACGATGCCGGTCGCGTTCGCCTCGCGGGCGACGTGCTCGGCGACCCGGTACATGAACCGGCGGTAGACCAGCATCCGGGCCGGGCCGACCTCCTCGGCGAGCGTGTCCATCATCTCGCCCGCGGGCACCTTCCGAACGCTCATGTCGTAGTTCGGCGCGTAGTCTGCGAGACGCCGGACGGTCTCCATCGCCCGGGCCTCGTGGTCGGGGCCGCCGTAGTCGCCGAGTTCGAGGTAGACGGGCACGACCGGCGCGCCGCGCTTCATGACCTCCCAGGCCGCGACGGGCGAGTCGATGCCCCCACTGACGAGCGCGACGACCTTCGCCTGGCTGCCGAGCGGGAGGCCGCCGGGACCGGACCGCTTCCCGGTGAAGACGAACGCCTCGTCCTCGCGGCACTCGACCGAGAAGGTGACGTCGGGGTCGCTCAGGTCGACCTCGGGATCGGGGAGTTCGTCCCAGACCGCCGCACCGCCCTCGTTCTCGAGGTCCTTGCTCGTGAACGGGTGGGCCTCGGCTTCGCCCGCGCGTCGGGCGTCGACCGCGAAGGTGTCGCCCAGCACGTCGGGGTCGTCTTCGGCGGTCTCGGCGTACGCCCGGGCGGTCCGGGCCAGCGCGTCGGTGATGGCGTCTATCTCGGGCGGGACCACGACGGCGGGGCTGGCCGACCGCACGCCGAAGGCGTCTGCCGCGGCGTCGGTCGCGTCCGCGACGCTCTCGGAATCGGCGTGGAGCAGGATTCGCGACCAGCGGCGCTCGACCTCGGCGTCGACGCCGCGGTCGCGCACGATTGCTTCGATGTTGTCCCGGAGCCGTCGCTCCATCTCGGCCTGGACCTTCCCGCTCTTGACGCCCACGTCGGCGTGTCGGACGAGGACGGTGTCGGCTCCCGGCGGTCGCATGACCGGAGGTAGACGCGAGGCGGATAAACGGCCTTCGATTGCGTGGCGGACGCGCAGGAGGGAACGAGGCGGCATCGGTCTCGACCGGCACCACGACTGAGGAGAATGGAACCGGAGAGCGGACATGGTCGACCTCGACGAGACGGACCTCGACGACCCGAAGAAGGCGTTCCGCGCCCAGGCGCTCGTGGCGGACATCGACGCGAGCGAGTACGACGACCCGGACGTCGAGCGGTTGCAGGAGGAGGCGATCGCGCTCATCGACGAACTCGCGGCCGAACTGGAGGCCAACGCCGGGGAATGACGCGCAGAACGTCGGAAGACTTCCGCTTCCGTTTTCTAACGACCGCAGGTCTCAGAAGCCGAACGACTCCGTCCTTCGGGCTCTGACGTCGCTCGGCCGTCAGAACGTCGTCAGGTCGCCGTCGATGACCTGCTGGGTGATGGAGGTGACGTCCGCGAGTTCGCGGTCCACGATGTCGATCACGTCGGCCTCGATGTCCGCGATCTCGACGCCGGCCTCGGTGGCGATCTCGGCGTCGGCGACGTGGGGCTGGTCGATGGGCCGACCGATCTGGGAGAGCAGGCGGATGCGGAGGTCCCGGATGCCGTCGACCTCTGCGACGACCGACTCGGCGATCTCGGTCCCGAGCAGGTTGTAGATCTTCCCGATGTGGTTGACCGGGTTCTTGCCCGAGGTCGCCTCCATCGACATCGAGCGGTTGGGCGTGATGAGGCCGTTCGAGCGGTTGCCCCGACCGACCGACCCGTCGTCGCCCATCTCGGCGCTGGTGCCGGTGGTCGTGAGGTAGATGTTCTCCTCGTCGTCGCCGTCGCCGTCGGCGGTGTTGACGTAGACGCTCACGTCGCGGTCGGTGTGCTCGTGGGCCACGTCGCGGACGAACTCCCGGACCGCCTCGACCTCGTCGTCGTAGTCGGCCCGGTCCGCGACGTACCGGTCGATCATCGCGGCCGCGACCGTGATGTCGATATCGTCGCCCTCGCGCTTGCCCATGAGCTTGATGTCCTGACCGAGCGCGGGGTGGTCGTCGCCGAACTCGCCGTTGAGCCGGCGCTCGGCGTCGAGGACGATGCGCTCGGTCTCGGTCAGCGGGGCGTGGCCGACGCCGAAGCTGGTGTCGTTGGCCATCGGGACGGTGACGCCGTCCTCGCCGAAGACCTCCTTGAGGTCGCCGCTGCCCTCGCCCAGCTTCACGTCCACGACGACGTCGGTGCCGAAGTCGAGTTCCGGGAAGTGCTCGGCGAGGTAGTCGCGGGCGGCCTCCAGCGCGATGGTCTCTGTCGGGACGGTCCGACCCTCGTACTCCTTGGTCGCGCGCCCCACGATGAGCAGGTAGATGGGCTCGATCATCTCGCCGCCGCCGAACTCGGGGTTCGAGCGTCCGGCGACCAGCTGGGTCTCGTCGGTGTTGTAGTGGAGGACCTTCCCCACCCGGTCGAGGTAGGCGTTCGCCAGCGCCTGCGAGACGCTCTCGGCGATGCCGTCGCAGATGGAGTCGGGGTGACCCAGCCCCTTTCGCTCGACGATCTCGATCTCCTGGTCCTCGACTGCGGGCCGGTCGATGGGCTCGACGCGGATGTTCCGGTCGGTCATTATCCCCACCTATCGGGTCACGGATTCTATAACTTGCGGAAAGCATACGAGCGCGAGAGATAACCAAGGGTTATCGCGCCACTCGGCAACAATTGACGCGGACGAAAGCGACCGGCCTGCTCCGGGAGGCTCGAAGTCGGAGGGCGATTCCTATCGCGACGCCCGATTCACCCGTCCCCCGCCTCACTCGTCCTCGTTCTCCTCGGCCAGCAGGAGACCGAGATAGGAGGTTCGGATCTGGTCGTCGGGGTCGAGCCCGAGGTCCCGCAGGACGTCGAACGCCGCCTCGCGGGCCGACTCGACGTCGGTCTCGGCGTCGACCTCGGTCTCGACCTCCACGAACTCGCCCAGTCCCGCCACCGCGTCGAGCGTGACCGTGAACCCGTCGAGTCGGAACCGCTCGCGGTCCTTCCGGACGGTGGCCGCCGGGTCGAACCCGAGCGCCTCGAACGCCTCGCCGGCGGCGTCGCCGTCCGCGACGCGGGTCTCGACCTCCCGGCGGGTCTTCGACTCGGCCTCGACCAGCGGTCCCTTGTAGGTGAGTTCGGCGAACGACTCTGGACCGCCGTCGCCACCCTCGCCGTCGCGCCGCGACGTCTCCCGGCGGACCCGCAGGGCCTCGTCGGTCTCGGCGAACTCGCGGTGGGGCGCGTCGTAGTAGGTGTCGACCTGCTCGACCGCGCCGACCGACTCGGCTCCGAGTTCGGCCAGGCGGTCGCGGACCCGGTCGCGGTCGGCGCGGACCTTCACTTCGACCTCGTACATGGGTCCGTGGTTGGGCCGGCCGGGTCTTCGGGGTTGCGCTTCCCGGCTCGCGGTCCGTGTCCGGGGCGGTACGCCGGTGTCGCCCGCGAGCGACACCGGCCCGAAGTGAATTCAAATCGACACGATACGAATCTTTATTGTGGTTCTTCCGACACTGTCCGCCATGGCAACACCGACTGGCGGTCGCTCGGCGGCCGTCACGGACCATCCAATCGCGACCGAGTACGCGGCGGTCGTGGTCGCGACCGTCGCGGTCGTGCTCCTCCACCGCGCCGCGACGGAGTGGGCCTCGAGGGCGCTCGACGCGCTGTCGGTCTCCGGCGGCCTGCTGGTCGAGGGGCTGGTCGGCGGTGGCGCGGTCGTCGCCTTGCTGGCGCTGTTCGCCGGCGGGTACGCCGGACTCCGGGGAATCGAGGTCGACCTGGGGCTCCCGACGACCGACGACGCCGCGCCGGCCGCGGCCGCGCTGGCGATACCGGCCGGGCTCGTCGGCCTGACCAAGCTGGTCGGCGTCCTCACCGGGACGGCGTACGGGTCGCTGACGAAGACCGCGTACGCCGCGGACGCGGCGATGGGGCCCGTCCTCGCAGTGGCGGGGCTGGGACTGCTCGTGGGGGTGCCGAGCTACCTGCTGCTCTGCCAGGTCGTCGTCCAGGGGAGCTTCCGCCGAGTCGTGGATGGGGACGTCGCGGTCGGGCTGACGACGGTCACTACCGGCTTCCTGCTCGCCGGAAGCGCCGGCGGCGGTCTGTCGCCGGTCCCCGACCGAGGCCGACTCGCCGGCGCGGCCCTGATGGGCCTCGCGGTATGGGCCGCCCTGTGCGCGACCGGCCGGGCCGACCGCCGGTGGGTCCGCTCGCTCGCGTGGCTGCCCGCGGCGGGGCTCGCGGGCGCGGTCGCGGTCTTCAGTGTCGCGGCGCTGGAGACGGTCGCCGGCGCGCTGTTCGCGGCGACGCAGTTCGCCGTGCTCGGGCTGGCTGCACTCACGTACGAGCGGACCGAATCGCTCGCCGTGCCGGCGCTCGCGTACCTGAGCTACTCGCTGACGAGCAGCGTCGTCGTGTTCGCCTTCGAGGCGGGACTCCAGAGCTGGTAGCGATCGAAGGAGCGGTGGACACCGGAGAAGAGAGAACCGGGAGAAGAAGAGAGAGCGGGGAACTACTCGAACTGGACCGCGCGCTGGTCCTCGTGCGAGCGGTAGATGCCGTCGATCACCCGCTGGACCTCCAGGGCCTGCTCGACCGTGTTCCGAGTCGGGGCCACGCCGTCCCGGACCGCCTCGAAGAACACGCGCTGCTCGGCCTTGTGGGGGTCCTCGTGGCGGGTCTGTATCTCGGAGTCCGAGAAGTGGTCGGTGCCCTGTCGGCCCGACTCGTAGATGGTCAGCGAGTCGTCGCCCTTGTCGAAGTTCGCGCCCGCCTCGGTGCCCCGGACCACGAACTCCTCGTTGGGCGACCGGTTGGCCGCCCACGCCACCTCCAGGGTGAACGTCTTGCCGCCCTCGCACCGGACGAACGCGCTCACCGAGTCGTCGACCGAGAACTCGCCCGACTGGGCGTCCTCGCCCCACATCTCGAGGTAGGCGTAGTCGTCCCGCGACCCGAACTGCGACCGGATGGTGCCCGAGACCTCCCGGACCTTCGGGAAGTCGTGGAAGTGCAGCGCCAGGTCGATGGCGTGGACGCCGATGTCGATGAGCGCGCCGCCGCCGGCGATCTCCTGGTTGGTGAACCACGAGCCCCGGCCCGGTACGCCCCGTCGTCGGATGAAGTTGGCCTCGACGTGGCGGGTCTGGCCGAACCGACCCTCCTCCTGGTAGGCCTTCACGACCTCGACCGGGTTCCGGAACCGGTTGTGGAACCCGACCATGCAGAAGCCGTCGGCGTTGTGGGCCGCCTCCGCGATGCGCTCGGCGCTCTCCAGCGAGTGGGCCAGCGGCTTCTCCAGCAGCACGTCGAGCCCCGACTCCAGGGCCGCCACCGCGTACTCCTCGTGGAACTTGTTGGGCGTGGTCACGATGACAGCGTCCGCGTCGGCGCTGTAGAGGTCCTCGTAGCTCTCGTAGGACTCGACGCCGTACTTCTCGGCGAAGCGAGCGCGGGCGTCCGGGTTGATGTCCACCCCGCCCACGATGTCCACGCCCTCGAGGTCCGCGAGGCGGTCGGCGTGGTAGTGTCCGATGTTCCCCAGACCGACGAAGCCGACCCGGACCGGCTCGTTCGTTCTAGACATAGTTACTAGTGGTAGCCAGCCGTGAATCGTTGTTAGGTTTTTCTGTTCTGCGGTCTATCAGCGTTCGGGAAGCTGCCCCCGGGTGATAGGTCGGCGTCGCGCCCGCGGGTCGGCCCGCTTCGTCGCCGAGACGTCAGGGTACGGGCGACCGTCAGTAGAGCTGGCGCTCGGTCTCCTCCCGCTCGCTCTCGCGGTCGGCCTCCCGCTTGGCTCTTCGGCGTTCCGCCATCCACGTCCGGACGGCGGGCAGGAACTTGTTCTTGCAGTCGAGTGCGAACGAGACGATGCCGTAGGCCCAGAAGAAGAACAGCACCGTCCCGCCGACCAGGTAGAACCACCCCATCGCCGAGACCATCAGTCGTCGCCCTCCGCTTCGGTCTCGGCCGACCCCGGTTCGACCGCGGCGAACTCGAGGCTGTGGCTGATGGCGTCGCCCGTCTCGGTGTCGAAGAGGTGGATGCGCTCGCGGTCGAGCACGACCTCCACGTCCTGCTCGGCCTCGAGGTCGGACGACGGGTCGACGCTCATCAGCAGTTGGTTCTGGGGCGCCTCGGCCTCGGGGTCGGTCTCTATCTGCGGTTCGGCCGCCTCGCCGGTCAGCAGGTAGACGAATATCTCGTCGCCCATCGGCTCCAGCACGTCCGTCCGGGCCGGGATGGGCTGGGTCGGGTTGGTGACCCCCTCGCTGGCCTCGCGGAGGTAGACGTCCTCCGGCCGGACGCCGAGGGTCAGGTGGTCGCCCTGCGCGACGCCCGACAGCTGCCCGGGGTCGAACTCGACGTCGAAGTCGGGCGTCGAGAGCCCGCTCGACGTGACCTCGCCCTCCACGAAGTTCATCGACGGCGAGCCGATGAACCCCGCGACGAACAGGTTCTCGGGCTCGTTGTAGCAGACCAGCGGCGGCGCGATCTGCTGGAGTTCGCCGCCGTCGATGATGGCGATGCGGTCGGACATCGTCATCGCCTCGGCCTGGTCGTGGGTCACGTAGATGATCGTCGTGTCCAGCTCCTTGTGGAGCCGCTGGAGCTCGGTCCGCATGTGGACCCGGAGTTTGGCGTCGAGGTTCGCCAGCGGCTCGTCCATCAGGAACACCTCGGGCTCGCGGACGATGGCCCGCGCGATGGCGACCCGCTGGCGCTGCCCGCCCGACATCTCGTCGGGCATCCGGTCGAGCATCCCCTCGAGCTGGACGATGTCCGAGGCCCGATCGACCCGCCGGTCGATCTCGTCCTTCGGGTAGTCGCGCAGGCGCAGCCCGAAGCTGATGTTGTCGTACACGTCCATGTGCGGGAACAGCGCGATGTTCTGGAACACCATCGCGATGCCCCGGTCCTTCGGCGGGAGGTTGGTCACGTCCCGCTCGGCGATGGTGATGGTCCCCTCGGTGGGGATGGTCAGCCCCGCGATGGTCTCCAGCGTGGTGGACTTCCCACAGCCCGAGGGGCCGACGAGCGTGACGAACTCGCCGTCCTCGATCTCGAGGTTCATGTCGTCGACTGCCGTTACGTCCGAGTAGCGTTTCGTAACCCCGTCCAGGATGACTTTCCCCATTGTGAATCACTCCTTGAGCGCGCCCGCGGTGAGTCCGCTGACGATCTTCTCCTGCGCGACGACCACGAGGATGGCGACGGGCAGGACCCCGACGATGCTCGCGGCGGCCATCAGGTTGTACAGTTCGGTGTACTGGCCCTGGTAGCTCAGGATGCCCCAGACGATGGGCGCCCAGCTTCCGGGCTCGCCCGAGGTCATCAGGAACGAGAAGAAGAACTCGTTGTACACCGAGATGAACGTCAACACGCCGGCCGTCGCCACGCCCGGTGCCGACAGCGGCATGATGACCCGGAACAGCGCCCCGAGCCGCGTCGTCCCCTCGATGCGCGCGGCGTCCTCCAGCCCGTCCGGAATCTGGCCGTAGAACGTCGAGAGGATGAAGATCGACAGCGGCATGAACAGCGCGCTGAACGGGAGTATCATGGCGAACGGCGTGTTGAACAGGTTCAGGCTCGAGATCCCCAGCACCGAGACGTTCCCGGTGAACAGCCGGAACAGCGGGATGATGAACGCAGCCGGCGGGAAGTACGACACCGCCAGGATGAGCAACATCAGCGGTCCCTTCCCCGGGAAGTCGAGCCGACCGAACACGTAGCCCGCCAGACTCGCCAGCACCAGCACGATGGCGGTCGTGGCGATGCCCAGCACGAAGCTGTTGAACATGTAGACGTGGAACGGCACCGTCGTGAACACGTTCACGAACGCCTCGGGGTTGAACCCGTGGGGCACCGGCGGGAAGCCGAAGCTGGTGATGGCCTCGTTCGGGGTCAGCGCCAGCACCAGCAGCCAGTAGAACGGGAACAGCGTGGTGAATAGGAAGAATATCATGGCGACGTAGAACATCGCCCGGTACACCTTCTGCGGGCTCTCTATCGCCGAACTCGCCCACCGTGAGAACGCGCCTTGACTCGAGTCAGTTTCCGTAGCCATGTTATGCCCCCGTCTCCGTGTCCGCGTACTTGACGATGTACACCGAGACCACGATACCGATGAGGCCCGCGGTGATGAACGCGACCGCCGCCGACGTGCCGTACATCCGCGACCCGCGGAACGTCGTCACCACGAGGCACGACAGCGACGGCACCGTGTTACAGCCCACGACCGTCTCGATGAGCCCGTAGATGCGCATTGCGCCGATGGTCCGGAACAGCATCGCCACCAGCACCGACGGCAGCACCAGCGGCAGGGTGATGTACCAGAACTGCTGGAACTTCGACGCGCCGGCCACCCTTCCCACGTTGTAGAGGCTCCGGTCGACGCTCTGGAGCCCCGCGAGGATGATGAGCGCCATGAACGCCGAGGTCTTCCACACGTCGGCGACGATGAGGATGATCATCGAATCGACCGGATTGCTCAGCGGCGTCGCCGTGAACAGCCCCAGGTTTCGGAGCGGGTCGACGAGGAAGCCGATGTTGGGCTGGAACAGCAGGAAGAATATCATCCCCTGGATCACGATGGGTACGGCCCACGGGATGATGATCGCGACACGGACCCACCTGCGCCCCCGGAAGTCCTGGTCGAGCACCAGCGCCTGCGCGAACCCGATCAGCGTCTCGAAGAAGACGCTGAACACCGTGAAGATGAGCGTCACGGTGAGCGCGCTACTGAACGGGGTCGACAGGTCGAGGAACGGCCTGACCAGCAGCGCGTCGCGCTCGCCGGTCAGGAGCGCGACGTAATTCTCCAGGCCGATGAACTCGCCGAGAGCGGCGCTGCCGACGAGGTTGTCGGCGTGGAGCGACATCCAGAACGTGCTCAACAGCGGCCAGAACGCGATGAGTCCCAACAGCAGCAGCACCGGCGTCAGCAACAGGTACGCGAACTGCGCGTCGCTCAGGTTCTCCATCCAACGAGTCGCCGCGACGTACGGGCCCGAGCGTTCGGAGTCCCGAATCCCATCCTCGGATGTTGCCATAAAGTGTTACGGTGGAGTTGTTACGCGCTCTGTTCGATCGCTTCGAGCTGGGCCTTGAGCTGGGTCATCGCCTGACTCGGGTTGCCGCCCTGCGCGAACGCGCCGTTGACCTGCTGGGCGATCTTCGACGATTGCGAGGGCCACACCGCCGTGACCGGTCGCGGAATCGCGTTCTCGCCGGCGATCCGGAGCTGCTCGACGTAGCGGCCCATGATGGGCACGTCCCGCGCCCGCTGGGAGTCGAGCAGCTGGGGCTCCGGCGGCAGGAACCCGAGCACCTCGAACAGCTTGTACTTGAACTCGTCGCTCATCATCGCCTTGAGCACCTCGACCGCCGCCTCCTTGTTGTTGGAGTTGGGGTTAACCGCGTTGTGCCACCCGCCCAGCGCCGCGACCGGGCCGCCCGTCATCGGGTACTTGGCCTCCTGCTCGGTCTTGGCGTACGGGATGGGCATCACGCCGAGGTCCTGGCCGAGGTTCTCCTCGCTGCCGCTGATGTTGATGGCGTAGGGCCAGTTGCGGTGCATCACGGCGTCCGTGTTGGTGAACGGTTTTCGCGAGGGCTCCTCGGTCCACTGCATCACCGCCGCCGGCGCGATGTTGCCCTGGTAGTTGTCCAGGGTGTTGTTGGCGTCCGAGCCGTGGATGAACGTCCGGACCATCTTGATGGAATCGACCACCTGCTGCTCGTCGACCGTGACGGGTCGCTCGCCGATGGGACCGAACAGGTTCTCTGCGGGGTTGCCGAAGTACGCCCCGCCCCAGCTCGACATGAACTCGTTGAAGTCACAGCACGACAGGCCCTCGTAGGCGCTGGCCTGGAACGTGTACCCGTACTGGACGTCGTTGTTGTTCATCGCCTCCTGGGTCACCTGGGAGAACTTCTGCCAGGTCATCGAGTTCTGGGCCCACTGGTCGAAGTCCGACTGCCCGTAGCCCGCGTTGCGCAGGTAGTTCTTGTTGTACTGCATCGTCGGGAAGTCGGGGAACAGCGGAACGGCGTAGAGGTCGCCGTTCGGTCCCTTCGCCGTGGAGACGCTGGCGTCGAAGTACTGGTTCTCCAGCTCCTGCATCCGCTGTTGCGGGAAGTTGCTGGCCTCGCTGAGGTTCATCAGCTGGTTCCGGACGATGAACGGAATCGTCCACCCGCTGTCGACGTACAGTATGTCCGGCTTGGCGCGTCCCGCCGAGAGCCACTGCTGATACTGTGCCCGACGGTTGTCGGTCACCGACGGCCCGGCGAGGACGTTCACCTCGATGTCCTGCGAGAGACCGTTCTCGTACAGGATGGGCTGGAGCTCCTCGTTCCACGTGCTACCCTGGAAGTCCGGGTCCGTCGCCCACTGGAGCGTCGTCGTCCCGCCCTGCTGGACCTCGCCCACCGCCCCGTCGTCGACGTATCCCGTCAACCCCGCCGCCGCACCCGACGCACCGACGGCCTTGACGAACTGTCGCCTAGAAGTACCGCTACCGTCATCTGTCATTATTTCTCACTCCCCCAGACCGGCTACGACAGACCGCCGTAAAACAGCTTTGGCCAGCGTCCCTCGGAGGTGATTGGAAAAATACCCGCTTCGGGACGGGGATTTGCGCTCGGTTGTCGGCGGGATGTCACGTGCACGGCCGGTCGCTGTCGGCCAAATTTACTCGGAACCGGGTTAGGTATCGGCGATGTCCCGGGACCACACCGGGTCCTTCGGCGCCTCGAGCCGCTCGACCTCCTCGTTCGTGAGGCTCACGTCCAGCGCGGCCACGTTCTCCTCCAGATGGTCGAGGCTCCGCGGCCCGACGATGGGTGCGTCCACCACGTCCTTGGCGAGCAGCCAGGCGAGACTGACCTGCGCGGGCGTGGCTCCCTTCTCCTCGGCGATAGCCTCGACCTCGTCGAGCACCGCCCAGTTCTCCTCGGTGAACCGCTCGCGCGTGTGCTCGTCGGTCGCGGCACGGCCCTCCTCCGGGTCGTCGTCCCTGCTGTACTTGCCGGTGAGGAACCCGCCGCCGAGCGGGCTCCACGGGATGACCCCGACGCCCTGGTCGGCGCAGACCGGCAGGACGTTCTCCTCCTCCTGGCGGTCCACCAGGTTGTACTGGGGCTGCATGCAGGTGAACCGGGCGTAGTCGTTCACGTCGCTCTCGTAGAGCGCCTTGGTGAACTGCCAGGCCGCCATCGTCGAGGCCCCGACGTACCGGACCTTTCCGGTCTCGACCAGGTGGTCGAGCGCGTCGAGGGTCTCCTCGACCGGCGTGGACTCGTCCCAGCGGTGAATCTGGTAGAGGTCGACGTAGTCGGTCCCGAGCCGCTCCAGGCTCCCCTCTATCTGGTCCAGGATGTGCTTGCGCGAGAGCCCCTGCTTGTTCGGTCCCTCGCCCATCTGGCCGTACACCTTGGTCGCGACGACCAGCTCCTCGCGGTCGTGCTTCTCGATGGCGTCGCCGACGATGTCCTCGCTCTCGCCGTGCGAGTAGACGTTCGCGGTGTCGAGGAAGTTGACGCCGAGATCGATGGCGCGGTCGATGATCTCCTCGCTCTTCTCCCGGTCGCCGATCATCCACTCCCGGTCGCTGCCGAAGTTCATGCACCCGAGGCAGAACCGCGAGACCTCGAGGCCCGTGTCGCCGAGGTTCGTGTACTCCATCTCCGTGTCCGGCATGGCCTCGCGTACGGGGAGCCGTCGTAAAACGGTACGGGCGGGTCCGTGACCGGAGAGGCGAACCGGTCGACGAGTCCCGCCAAAACCTCAAGCCGATCCGCACCGACACGGATGATATGTCGTCCCTCCTCGACCGACTCCGGAACCCGGACCACACGGGCCAGCGGCGGTGCTGGCCGTGCACCGCCGTCAACGCCGCGATACTGCTTGCTGTCTGCGCGGCCGTCGCCCGCCGGCGCTCGCGGTCGCTCGCGGCCGCGCTCGGCGTCGGCGGTGCGGCGACCATCGCGCTCCGGGGATACCTGGTGCCGGGCACCCCGACGTTCGCGCCTCGACTCGCCTCGCGGCTGCCGGGCGACCGGTTCCACGACGAGTCGAGCGCTCGGACACCTCCTGTCCCGGCGCGCGGCGACGAGCCGGCGGAACGCGAGACGGCCGGCGCCCCCGACGAACCGGGGTCGCTCGGCGACGCCGCGACCGAGGCCGCGGCCGGCGAGGCGGTCCTCGGGTCCCTCGTCGACGCTGGCGTCGTGGTGGCGGACGGCGAGACCGTGTACCTCGACGACGACTTCCGGACGGCGTGGCGCGGGGAGATGCAGCGCCGCCGCGAGATGGACGACGAGGAGCTCGCGACCGCGCTCGAATCCGCGGCTCCCGAGGGCAGGATCGTCGACGTGGTGGCGCCGGGCGCGGCGGACGCCGGAAGCACGGAAACCGACGACCGGTGGTTCGTGGTCTCGGACGGGAGCGACGACCCCGCCGCCGAGAACTGGCTCACCCGGCCTGTCGCAGTCGCGGAGGCGGCCGCGGTTCGGACGCTGGCCGACCGGACCCATCTGTCCGAGACGTCGCGGGCCCGAGCGGCCGGTCCGCTCCGGACCTTCCTCGAGCGCTGTCCGGTCTGCGACGGCCCTGTCGCCGAGACGACGCTGGTGGAGTGCTGCGGCGGCCCCGGCGGGACCCATCCCGACGCTCCCGACGAGGTGCTGGCCTGCGCCGACTGCGACGCGCGGCTCTACACGTTCCGGTAGGCACACACGTAGTCGGAAACGACAGAAGGGCAGGGACGCCTACCGCGCCGGCGGGCTGTCGCGACCGATGCGGATCTCGTGGGCCTCGACGTCCTCGAGGGCGGCGACCTGGCCGCCGACCGTGACCTGGCCGTCGTCGGTCCGTATCTTCATCCCGGCGACGCGCTCGCCCGCCTCGAACGAGAAGCCGACCACTTCGCCCTCGACGACCCGGGAGGAGCCGGTCTCGATGTCCCGGCCCTCGATGGTCGCGTAGAAGTCGCCCTCGAGCTCCTGGAGCTCCTTGACGCACCGCCGGATGGAGGCGTAGCGCCGGGGGAACGGCCGGTCCTCGCCGTCGGCCGCCAGGGTGCGCTCGGCGGTGGTCCAGAGCACGGTGCCGAAGAATCCCGAGACCAGGAAGCCCAGCGCCGACCGGTTGAAGATGACGCCGTAGCGGTCCTCGTCGTCGCGGAGCGCGTCCTGGGTGGCGTAGATGGAGTACTCGCCGTCGGCCACCGCGATGACCGGCGTGGTGATGCCCCGGCGGGCCCTGGCCGTAGTCGCCACCTCGAGGTAGTCGAACTCCTCGGGCGCGGGCGCCTCCGAGGCGGGCGTCACCAGCAGTTCGACGCTGACGCCCGACTCGACCGCGGCGCTGAGGTCGTCGGCGAACCGCTCGAGCAGGTCGGGGGTCAGCGAGAGCGCGAGCTCGAACTCCGCCTCCTCGATGACCTCCTCGAGGTACCGGAGGATGGTCGACCGGGACTTGACCAGCGAGACCGCCTCGGTGTCGCGGGCCGGTGCGGTGTAGCGGGCCTCGAGCTCCTGGACCATCTCCATCAGCGACGACTGGACGCCCGAGAACGCCTCCTCGGGGTCGACCGCGATGACCTTCATCGGCCGGGACTCCCGGAGCTCCACCAGCCCGCGGTCGCTGAGGCTCCGCACCGTGTCGTACACCCGGGGCTGGGGGATGTCGGTGCGGTCGGCTATCTGGCTGGCGGTCAGGTCGCCGTGTTCGAGCACGGTGAGGTAGGCGTTTATCTCGTACTCCCCGAGGTCGAACCGCTCTCCCACCTGCTCTATCGTCGCGTGCAAGTCGTCGGAGGCCATGTACGTGAACACTCACCCGAGGGGTAAATGATTTATCCGGTTTCGAGTAGCACCTGTTTCCGTAAACGCGTTTCATCCCAAGCGTAGTCTGACCAGCCGAGACCCGGTACTGGAGGGACGCGGCGAGCAGCAACGCGAATCGGAGGATTCGGGTGACCGACACGACAAGGGGTTGCCCCGGCTTGGCTTATAAACTCTCGCAGCCCGGAAGCGTGATTCCGGTGCAATCGGGTAGCGAAGAGGATTGCGGTGCGCACCAGCAGTTCCGCCGCGATCGAGGGCGAAGCCCGAGCGAGCGGACCGAGGAACCGTCGAACGAGTCCTGAGCGAAGCGATGTCCGAGTGAGGCGGTGACGACGTGGTTTTCATGAACGTTTTGCAAGGGCGGCGCGTTCACGCGCCGCCCGCAGCAAAAGGTTCTACATGTACATCCGGTCGGCCGCGATATCGGACTCGGCGCGCTCGGAGAGCCGCTCGGCCAGGCCCTCGTAGTAGCTCTGGACCTCGCCGGCGAACTCCTCCAGCGGCCCGGTGTCGACGTCGAGGTCGTAGACCCGTCCGACCGTGTTCAGGAGTCGGATCGCCGCCTCGACGTCCGGGGCCTGGGCGTGCACCGGCGTGACGAACACCGCGGTCCGGAGGTCCGACTCCATCCCGCGGCCGACGAGTTCGGCGTTGACGCCGTCGAGGAACCCCCGGCCCATCGCCGGGACGTCGGCGTCGGCGAGGCGGTGGTCACGGTAGTCGTCGGTGGCGACGTAGAACACGTCGTGCTCCTCGGGGGCGTGGGGAATCGAGACCCCGTTGAGGACCGTCATCTCGTCGATGCCGCCGGTCTCCGTCCACTCGAGCACGGCCTCGCCGAACGACTGGGCCGCCCACGGCGGGACGAACAGCTCGCCGACAAGCACCGACAGGCCGGCCTCCTCGTGGGAGAACACGCGGGTGTGGTGACGCGGCTCCCCGTTCTCGAACGGCGTGATGGCCGGCAGCTGGTCGGCGGTGATGTGGCCGACCTGCTCGAAGTCGAGGTGGTCGACGAGGTAGTCCACCGCGGTCAGCCCGGCCAGTCCGAACTGAGAGAACCCCGCGATCACCGTCTCCTGCGTGTTTTCGGCGGTTATCTCGAACGACGCGCTCGCGGAATTCGGTTCCCTGTTCATGGGCGGAGATACGACCACGCAATCCTTAGCTCTTTGCGAGCCCGGATTTCGACCCTTCGGGCGGCCGGTCGGCAGCCCGACCGGTCGGCCGTCGATCGCAGACCCGCCGGGGGAAAGCGTTTTGCCAGCTCCGGGAAAGGTTGGTGCCATGGTCGGCCTCCAGAGCGTAGTCGAGGAAGCGCTTCGGCTGCTCCGGAACCTGCCGGGTGTGAGTTACGTCAGGGCCACGGTGATCCTCGTCGTCGCGTGGTTCGGGAGCCAGCTGCTCATCCGGTTCCTCGGTCGCCCGGTCGCCCGGCGGTTCCAGCGGCCGAGCCTGACCAAGACCATCCTCGGCGGGCTCCGGGCCATCGTGATGGTGATCGCGGCCTCGGTCGCGGCCAACCAGTTCGGGTTCAAGCCCGGCGACATCCTGCTGTCAGTCACGGTGTTCTCCGCGGTGCTGGGCCTCGTGCTCGCGCCCATCATCGGCAGCGTCATCAACGGGCTGTTCCTGCTGGCCGACCAGCCCTACGAGATCGGCGACATGATAGAGCTCGTCGACCGCGGCAGGCGGGGCTACGTCGAGGACATCACGCTGCGGTACACCAAGATATTCACCCTCGAGAACACGTTCCTCGTCATCCCGAACTCAAACATGCGCGACCGGGACGTCATCAACTACTCCGCGGAGGACACCCGGTCGCGGCTCTCGCTCGAACTGCTCGTGACCTACGAGGGCGACCTCGACGAGGCTCGCGCCATCATGGAACGGGCGGCCCGCGAGACGACCGAGGTGGTCGAGGGCGGCCCCGACATCCGCATCGGGAGCGCGCGCTACCCCTCCGCCCCGGTGTCGTACATCAAGGACTTCGCCGACCACGGCGTCCTGCTCGACCTCCGGTACTGGGTGAAGGACCCCTACTACGTCGGGCGGGTCGAGTCGAAGATCCAGGAGCGGGTCTGGAGCGAACTCGACGGGGCCGACGTGGAGATCGCCTACCCCCACCAGCACCTCGTGTTCGACGAGACCAGCGGCACCGCCCGCGTCGAGATCGAGCGCGGCGAACCCGCCGCCGGGCCCGAGGAGTTCGACGCGCCGGATTAGCTCCGAAGAGAAATCTGAGTCCCTACCCCTTCCCGACCGTGACGACCTCGGCGTCGAGTTTCCCGCGGAGGTACCCCTCGATGTCGGGGTCCGAGGTCAGCTTCCGGAGCATCCGGCGCCAGCGGCCGGCCTGCTTGTGGCCGATGACCACCACGTCGGCCTCCTCGGCCGCGACCTCCTCGAGGATGGTCTCCTCGACCAGGAACCCCTCCCGGACGACGTACCGCGCGTTGGCGAGGCGGCCGAACTCGGCCTCGACCGCGCGCTTGAGCTCCGCCCGGGAGATCTCCCGGCCGCGGTGGTAGAGGTTGACGTGCAGGACGGTCAGCGCCGCGTCGCGCTCCTCGGCGATGCGTACCGCTTCGGCCAGCGTCCGCTCGGAGTGGTCGGTCAGCGGGTAGCGGACGGGGACGACGACCAGCGTCACGTTCGAACGTGCGCCGTCGGGACTTTTCTACCTCTCGGTCGCCGGACTCCGGGCCGCGAGGTCGACCACCCGTCCCTCGATGTCGGGCGCGATACCGGTCTCGCGGGCGTACTCGACCAGCACGTCGTACTGGACGCCGGCGGTCGAGACCCGGTGGGCCTCGCCGAGCGAGGGGAACTCGTCGTCGGTGTGGAGGACGTAGTCCGACAGGGCCACCGAGTAGGTCCGGTCGTCGTCGAGCGGGTCGCCGCCGACGCTGACCGACTCGACCGCGGCGTGCCCGGAGTGCCACGCGACCGTCGCGCCGCTGACCTGGGCGTGCCACCACCCTTCCTCGGCGAACCCGAGGTCGGGGCTCGCGGCCCACTCGAACGCCTCGCGGAGCGCGGCGCCCGGCACCTCCGCGACCACCACGCGCTCCTCGAACGGGGTGACGCTCACCAGGTCGGCGGCCGTCACCTCCCCGGCCAGGGCGTCGCCGGTCCGGACCCCGCCGCTGTTCTGGAGGCCGACGTCCGCGCCGGTCGCCCACCGGTAGGCGTCGGCGACCAGGTTGCCGAGGCGACACTCGCCGCCGAACAGCGTCGCCTCCCCCCGGTCGATGGGCTCGTCGACGGAACCGACCGCGTCGTTCAGGCCGGTCTCGGCGAGCCGCTCGCGCATCGCCGCGGCCACGCCCTCGTGGACCGGGGCGTCGGCCACCGGGTGGCGGGTCACCGTCCCGGCCCCCAGGTCGATCTCGAGCACCACCGACCCGCCGTCGCCGGGCCGGGTGAGCAGGGTGCCGTCGACCCGGTCGCGTCGCTCGGTCGGGACGTGGCCGCCGAGGATGGCGTCGGCGTCGACCCCGCGGGCGAGTTCCTCGTCGCCGCGTCCGAGGTGCGAGAGTACGACCGCGTAGTCCGTATCGAGGTCGGCGAGCGCGTCGCGCGCGGCCGCGACCGGGTCGCCGAACGCCAGGTCGGCGGCGTCGGGGTTGATGGATGCGGTCCGCTCGGTCGTGACGCCGACGACGCCAATCGACGCGCCGCCGGCCTCGACGACGGTCGCGGGGACCACCCCGACGTCCTCGCCGAACCGCCGGCCGGCCTCGCGGTCGGCCCAGACGTTGGCGCTGACCCACGTCTGGGGCGAGTCGGCGACGAGCCGCCGGAGAGCGGCCCGGCCGTGGTCGAACTCGTGGTTGCCGAACGTCTCGACGTCGGGCGCGACGGCCTCGAAGAGATCGAGCGCCTGGGCGCCGTCCTCGACCAGCGAGAGCACGCCCGGCGAGGTGTTGTCCCCCGACCCCGCGAGGACGGCGTCGTCGCCCCGGAGGTCCCGGAGGAGGCCGGCGAGTCGACCGACCCGCTCGGGAGCGTCGTAGACGTTCTCCACGTCGGAGTAGTGGACGAGGCGGGGAGCCATTTGCGCGAACTGGGAGCGCGGAGACTTTGATTCCTTCGGGACGAGTCCTGGGCCGGCGCCACGTTCGACGACGGCCGCGCGCCCGGAGTCAGCACGCATAAACCCCTCGGGGAGCTACGTGGTGACGATGGACGCGACCACGACGACCGAGGGACGGACGGTGTACGTCGCCCGCGACGAGGGCGACCGGGGCTCGAAGGGTCCCTTCTTCGTCGTCTACGGCGACGAGGCTCGCGAGAACCGGTACGGCTACCTCTGCGGGAACTGCGAGCGCGTCGACAACGCGATGGACCCGATGGGCCGCATCGAGTGCAACGTCTGCGGGAACGTCCGGAAGCCGACGGAGTGGGACGCCGCCCACGAGTGACCGGCGGGTCCGGCCCGGCGACCGTCCCCCGATCGGCCTCGGCGCTCCCGACGCTCCGCGGCGGGTCGGCCAGTCGCCTTTTGCCTCCAATTCCCCAACCCCCCGCGCATGGCCGAACCGAATGAGGAGGTAATCACGCAACTCGAGAAGCACCAGGAGACGATGCAGCTCGACGAGTACGTCCGGCTCATCGAGACCCACCACCGGACCGACGGCCCGGGGGTCGACCGGGAGACCCTCGAGGCGTACGCCGACGCGGTGTACTTCGACGTCGACTGGGAGGCGTTCGAGGACCGACTCACCGACAGCGACGACTGGGAGCCCGGCAGGCGCCTCTACGAGATCGGGGACGGGCGCGTCAGCAACTACCCGCGAGCGTGGCACGAGACGTTCGCCGGGACCGACGACGTCCGGGGCATCATCGAGACCATCGAATCGGACGTCACCGAACCCGAGGGGAAGATGCAGGAGGCCGTCACCGACGAGGGCGTCCCCCAGCGGAAGGTCGTCCGGGTGGCCAAGGCGGTCGCCGACCTGGACGAACAGGAGGTCCGAGACCGGATCAAGCACCTCCGCAAGAACGACGAGATCGAGGAGTTCGCGTCCCAGAACCGGAATCCGCGGATGCGCGTTCGGTGACCCACAGAAGGTTTATTACCCATTCCGTGCAACTCCCACACGGATGGCCACTGTTAGCACACCGCCCATCGATCACGCGAAGTCGATTTTCGCAGACCTGGGCTACACCGTCTCCGGCGACGGCGAGGAGTTCCGGGCCGAACGGAAGTGGCGAGTCGTGCGCGTCACGGCTGTAGCGGACTCGGACGACACACCGGACGACGGCGAACTTCGATGCTTCGTCGCGTGGAACGAGCAGGCGTCGGAGCTCCGCAATCGACTCCGACGGACGGACCCCGAGTACGAGTGGGCGATCATCGGCGTCGAGGACGGCGGCGACTACGAGGTCCTCCGCGCACCGCCGAGCGCCACGGCGGCAGTGTAATTCGCATAGATCCGCGCGCCGGGGTTCCGGCGCACACCTCTTATTTCTCGAGAAAGTTTGGACGACTGCCCGCCGTTCTGCGAGCTATCGGTCGCCTAGTTTCCGCGCGGTCGCCGCGAGCCCCGCCTCGACGTCGACGTCCGCGCCCTGCTCGGAGAGCGCGTCGCCGAGCGCCGCCATCAGGAACGAGACGGTCTCCTCGCGCGCGGAGTAGCCCATGCAACCGATGCGGAATATCTCCCCGTCGAGGTCGCCCAGGCCCGTGGCGATCTCGAGGTCGTACTGCTCCAGCAGGTAGCCCGTCACGTCTGTGTCGGTCGCGCCCTCGGGGACCCGCACCGCGTTGAGGCTCGGCAGCCAGTACTCGTCGGGAGCGTTCATCTCCAGGCCCATCGCCTCGACGCCGGCCTTGAGCGCCCCGGCGATCTCGCGGTGGCGCGCCCACCGCTCCTCGATGCCCTCCTCGGCGACGAGCCGGAGCGCCTCGCGGAGCGCGTAGACGTTGGTGATGGGCGCGGTGTGGTGGTAGGCGCGCTCGTCGCCCCAGTAGCCCTCGAGCAGCGAGAGGTCGAGGTACCACGACCTGGCGTCCTCCTCGCGGGAGAGCACCTTGTCCATCGCCCGGTCGTTGAGCGTGAGCGGGGCCGCGCCCGGCGGACACGAGAGGCACTTCTGGGGCCCCGAGTAGGCCACGTCGATGCCCCAGTCGTCGACCTTGAGTTCGACGCCGCCCAGCGAGGTCACGGTGTCGGCGATGACGACGGCGTCGTGCTCGTGGGCCACGTCGGTCAGCTCCTCGACCTGTGGCTGGAGGACGCCGGTGCTGGTCTCGGCGTGGACGAACCCGAACACGTCGGGCTGGTGCTCGTCCATCGCGTCTGCCACGTCGACCGGGTCGAGGGGTTCGCCCCACGGCGCGTCGACGTGGGCGACCTCGCCGCCCGCGCGCCGGGCCATCTGGGCCATCCGGTCGCCGAAGTAGCCGTTGGTCGGGACCAGCATCGTGTCGCCCGGCTCGACGACGTTGCCGATGGCGGCCTCCATCGCGGCCGACCCCGTGCCCGAGACCGGAATCGTCCACTGGTTGTCGGTCCGGAACGCGTACCGGAGCAGCTCCTGGACCTCGTCCATCATCTCGACGAACGACGGGTCGAGGTGACCGACAAGCGGCGTGCTCATCGCTCGGAGCACTCTGGGGTGGACCTCGCTCGGTCCGGGGCCCATGAGCGTTCGGTCCGGCGGTGTCAACTCGCCAACGTCCGGTTTCTCCACCATGTCAGGTGGTGTCTACTCGCGCCGACTTAAAAAATTCCTCCGGAGGCGGCGCGATTATCGGGGTGTTGTCGTCGTCCCGACTCGACGTAACGCGGCGTTGACCCGGTCCGCTTCGGCTGGTATCGCGGAAACGCGCCGTTGGTCGGACTGAACGGACAAAACGGTGCCACCGGTTTATTCGGGTGTCCGGCATACGAGAAGACGCCCCGACGGACGCGACGGGGGCGCGTTCGACGGGCGAGAGTTTCAAACGGCACGACCGGATCCGCGGGGAACCGCCGCGGGGCGACCGACGGAGGACGCGCGCACGAGGGCCGACCCAAACGGGGGAGGTTGGTTCGGCCCCGTGCGGGCACGAGTTCGCAGTCGGGGGCTGCACACTCGTCGGTCGCCACCGCTTTCGCGGCGTCCCGAGCCGTCTTCGAGCCGCTTTTTCGGACATTCCGGCAGGCCCGACACGGCCTGTCGGATCGCGTTACTCGCGACGGTCCTGACAGCCGTGTTTGCGGTACGCAGCCGGGAGCCGTGAATCACCGGCGCGTCTGTTACTGGGACGCACGCTCGACGAGGAAGAAGCTTATAGCTCCCGGGCACCAACTGACGCTTCCATGATGGTCGGCCACGCGATGCTGGCGTTCGCCGTAGCGACTGCCGCGACGGCGCGGTGGTGGTCCCGCGAGCGCGCGCTGGCCTTCGGCGTCGTCGCCGCCGGGTTCGCGACGGTCCCGGACGTCGACATGCTCTACGCGGTGTTCGGCCTGGCGCAGGTCGGACTCGCGAGCGTCTGGACGATGACCGACGCGTTCTGGCAGAGCTCGCACGTCGTCCACCGGGCGGTCACCCACTCGCTGGTGGTCGGGGGCGTCGCCGCCGCGGCGTTCGCCGCGAGCGTCGGCGGCCGGACCGACGCAGGACGGCGCTGGTCGCGGCTCCTCGCGGTCGCGCTGGTCGCGGGTCTCGCCGGGGTCGCGTACGCCGAGAGCGGCCCCCTCGGCGGCGCGGTCATGCTCGCGTTCCTCGTCGCGGGACTGGTCGTCGCCGCCGTCGCCGCGCGGCGGACGGACCTCGGTCCGCGCGCGCTCCTCGCCGCCGCGCTCGTCGGCCTGCTCACCCACCCGTTCGGCGACCTGCTCACCGGTTCGCCGCCCCGATTCCTCTACCCGTTCGACCCGCGGCTGCTGACCGACCGCGTGGTGCTGCTGGCCGACCCGACGCTCAACCTGCTCGCGGTGTTCGGCGTCGAGCTCGCCACCATCTGGCTCGCGGGGTGCGTCTACCTCCGGGCCACCGACCGGCGGGTCCTCTCGCACGTGGACGCGCGCGCGGCGTTCGGCGTCGCCTACGCCGTCGCGGCGGTGACGATGCCCGCGCCGACGATGGAGGTGTCGTACCACTTCGTCTTCTCCATCCTGGCGGTCGGTGCGGTCGGGGTCGCGCCGAACCTGCTGCCCTCGCGGCCGGTGCTGTCGGCGGAGTGGGACGAGACCGTGACGTGGGTGCTGACGGGGCTCGCGGCGGTCAGCGTGGCCGCGCTGACCTACACGCTGGTCTACGCGTTCCGTCCGGTCCTCTGAGTCCGGCGGGTCGGTCTTCGCCGGGCAGTACGACGTCCTGCTGCGAGACCCTTGCCTTTCTTATCCCGTCATTGTCTACGCCACGACATGGCACGTCGCGCGAGCACGCTCGACCGAGTCGTAGAGGACGCGCGCGTGAACGCCGGCCTGGGGTGGGCGCTGGTCGCCTTCCTCGCGCTCGTCGCGGTCGAGGAGGTGCTCGACGACCACCTGCTGTGGGCCGGGTTCGCGGTGGCCGTCGGCGCGCTGGCGCTGGTGCCCGCAGTCGCCTACCGCGACTGGACCGCCATGCTCCCGTGGGAGGTGCTGGCGCTCGCCGCGCTGCCGATACTCGGCCGGGCGCTCGCGACGCTGGTGTTCACCTCGCGGGTGGCGACCTACCTCTCGGTGGCGGCGCTGGCGCTCATCGTGGCCGTGGAGCTCCACGCCTTCACGACCGTGAAGATGACCGCCTGGTTCGCCGTGCTGTTCGTGGTCGTCGCCACGATAGCGACCGCGGGCGTCTGGGCGGTGGTCCAGTGGCTTTCGGACCTCTACCTCGGGACGGCGTTCATCCACAGCGAGGAGCGGCTCATGTGGGACTTCGTGGCCGCCACGGTCGTCGGCGGGATGGCGGGCGTCGTCTTCGAGTGGTACTTCCGGCGGGTCGCCCGGATCGAGGCCCGCCTGCCGGACGACCGGGGTGAGACGCCGTGAGGGTCCGCGACCGGGTCGGCGTCTCCGAGCGGGGGCAGCGACGGCTGACCCGCTGGATGGAGGTGGGACTGCTCGCCATCCTCGCGTGGGGACTCCTCCGTCAGAACGTCGGCATCGCGGTCAACGCGGGCATCGCGCTCGCGGTCACGTTCCTCCCCGCGCTGCTGGAGCGGGACTACGACATCCCGATGGACGCCGGGCTCACGCTCTGGATCACGGCCGCGGTGTTCCTCCACGCGCTGGGGACGGTCGGCCCGTACCGCGACCCGACGCTCTGGTGGTGGGACCACATGACCCACGCGCTCTCGTCGTCGCTCGTGGCGGCCATCGGCTACGCGACGACCCGCGCCATCGACGAGCACACCGAGGACGTCTACCTCCCGCCGCGGTTCACGTTCGTGTTCATCCTCCTGTTCGTCGTGGCGTTCGGCGTCGTCTGGGAGGTCATTGAGTTCGGCGTCGGCGGCCTCGCGACCGCGCTCGGCAGCGACAAGATACTCACCCAGTACGGCCTGGAGGACACGATGAAGGACCTCCTGTTCGACACGGTCGGCGGCGTCGTGGTCGCGTTCTGGGGCGCGGCCTACCTCTCGGACGTGGTGGGCGCGCTCACCGACCGCCTCGACGGTCGGCGGCGACGCGCCGACTGAGCTGCGACACGCCGCCGCGTCCGCCGCGAGCGCTCTCAGCCGCTTCGGCGGCCGGATGGCTTTATGGCACTCTACGTGGTAGGCGTGACGCGCCATGGTGTTCAAGAAGATAACGCTCATCGGGACGAGCGACGAGAGCTTCGACGCGGCCGCCGACGACGCTATCGACCGCGCGGAGCAGACGCTGGACAACGTCAAGTGGATCGAGGTCGACGAACTCGGTGTCGAACTCGCGCGGGCGCCCGACCGACAGTACCAGGCCGAAGTGACGGTCGCCTTCGAACTGGAGGAACCGGGGAGCTAGGCGGATCGGGGGTCGACGTACAGGGCACAGCCCTTTCGGGGTAGTCGGACTGGCGGTCCCCGGCGCGGTCCCCGACTCTGCGCTCGACCGGGCGGCCGCACGGGGCGTCCGGGACGTGTTGGTCCCGGCTTCGCAGATAAACCCTCGCGCGAAGACGTTCGGCGCTCGGCGTCAGGATTAACATCCCGGGCGCGAAACTGAGTGGTATGAGCACCGACACCGCACCCGACGACGCCGGGCCCGAGATCGAGGTGACGGAGGACGCCGCCGAGCAGGCGCTCTCGCTGCTGGAGAGCGAGGATCTGGACACCGGCCTCGCCGGGCTCCGGCTGTTCGTCCAGCAGGGCGGCTGCGCGGGCCTGTCGTACGGGATGCGCTTCGACGAGGAGCCCGAGGACGACGACACCGTCTACGAGCACCACGGCCTCCGGGTGTTCGTCGACCCCGCGAGCATGAACTACATCGAGGGCAGCGTCGTCGACTACGAGACCGGCCTCCAGGGCGCGGGCTTCCACGTCGACAACCCGAACGTCGTCAGCGAGTGCGGCTGCGGCGAGAGCTTCCGGACGTGAGTCGCGCGACTGACAACCTTCCAACGGCCACGGGGCGGTGAGCGCGGCGGCAGGGGAAGGGCTATTCTTATTTCGGCGAGGCGACTACTTCCCGTCGTGAACCAAACCGACACTGCTCTCGTCTTAAAGAGGGCCGACCGCGCCGGGTCGTCGGGCCGGCGGGCCGGCGCCCGGGCGGAACGGGAACCGAGGCGGCGAACGCGGCTGAGACGCGGCCGGAGGGCGGGATGGTAGACCTCGTCTTCTCGGCGGGACGCGTCCTCCTCGCGCTATTGCTCGTCTTCCTGAACGGGTTCTTCGTGGCCGCGGAGTTCGCCTACGTCCGCATCCGGTCGACGACCGTGGAGTCGCTCGTCGAGGAGGACGCGCCCGGCTCCGAACTGCTGCAGGAGGCCGTCCAGAACCTCGACGACTACCTCGCGGTGACCCAGCTCGGCATCACCATCTCCTCGCTCGGCCTGGGCTGGATCGGCGAACCCGCGGTGGCGGCGCTCATCGAGCCGGTGCTGGGGTCGTTTCTGCCCGAGAGCGCGGTCCACCTCGTGTCGTTCGCCGTCGGCTTCGGCTTCATCACGTTCCTCCACGTCGTGTTCGGCGAACTCGCGCCCAAGACCATCGCCATCGCCAGGGCCGAGCGAGTCTCGCTGTTCGTCGCCGCGCCGATGCGGTTCTTCTACTACATCTTCATCCCCGGGCTCGTCGTGTTCAACGGCACGGCGAACTACTTCACCCGCCTGCTCGGCATCCCGCCGGCATCCGAGACCGAGGAGACCCTCGAAGAGGAGGAGATACTGATGGTGCTGTCCCGGTCGGGGCGGAAGGGCCACATCGACAAGGAGGAGGTCGAGATGATCGAGCGCGTGTTCGAGCTCGACGACATCACCGTCCGGGAGGTCATGGTCCCGCGCCCCGACGTGGTCAGCGTCTCGGCCGACCTGCCCCTGTCGGAGCTCCGGTCGCTGATAATCGAGTCGGGCCACACCCGCTACCCGGTGCTGGACGCCGACGACGGCGACCAGGTCGTCGGGTACCTCGACGTGAAGGACGTACTGCGGGCGACCGAGGCCGGCGGGTCGGACCACGACTCCGTCACCGCGGGGGACCTCGCGCGCGACCTCCCGGTCGTCCCGGAGAGCGGGCGCATCGACGACCTGCTGGCCGAGTTCCAGAGCCAGCAGAGCCAGATGGCCGCGGTCATCGACGAGTGGGGGTCGTTCGAGGGGCTGGCGACCGTCGAGGACGTCGTCGAGCAGGTCGTCGGCGACATCAGAGACGAGTTCGACGTCGACGAGCGCGAGCCGTCCATCGACCGGCGCGCCGACGGGACGTACGCCGTCGACGGCGGCGTCGCCATCTCGGAAGTCAACGACGAGCTCGACGCGGCGTTTGAGCCCGGAGACTTCGGGACGATCGGCGGGCTGGTGCTCGACCGCCTCGGCCGCGCTCCGGAGGTCGGCGACGCCATCGAGGTCGACGGCTACCGCCTCGAAGTCGAACGGGTCCACGGCGCCCGAATCTCGACGGTCGTCGTCCGCGAGACCGGCGCCGAGGAGACGCCGACCAGCGAGTCGTAGTCGCGGCTCGCAGGCGTTACCCTTCGCCTGCGCCGTTCGCTCCGCCGTCTCTGCCTTCGAATCGCTTCCGGACGCTCTCGGCGTGCGCCTCCAGACCCTCCGCTTCCGCCAGCGTCGTGATCGTCTCCGAGAGGTCGCCGAGCGCCCCCTCGTCCAGTCGCTGGACCGTGGTCGAGCGCAGGAACGTGTCGACCGACAGCCCGCCGGTGAGCTTCGCCAGCCCGTTGGTCGGCAGCACGTGGTTGGTCCCGCTCGCGTAGTCGCCGGCCGCTACCGGGGTGTACGGCCCGAGGAAGACGCTGCCGGCGCTGTCGATGCGCTCTAAGATCTCCTCGTCGTCGTCGGCCTGGATCGAGAGGTGCTCGGCCGCGTACTCCTCGGCGAACAGGATGGCCTCGCTGGGCGAGCGCGCGAGCAGGACGCCGCTCTCGTCGCTCTCGAGCGCCTCGCGGGCGACGTCGGCGCGCTCGCGCTCGGGGAGCTGGCGGTCGAGCTCGTCGACGATCCCCTCGGCGGTCGCCTCGTCGTCGGTCACCGCCACGACCGAGGCCTCCGCGTCGTGCTCGGCCTGCGCGAGCAGGTCGGCGGCGACGAGCTGCGGGTCGGCGGTCTCGTCGGCCACGACCAGCAGTTCGCTCGGGCCGGCGAGGAAGTCGATGGCCACGTCGCCCTGCACCTCGGCCTTCGCCGCGGTGACCCACTTGTTTCCCGGACCGACCACCTTCTGGACCCGGTCGATCTGCTCGGTGCCGTAGGCGAGCGCGGCGACCGCCTGCGCGCCGCCGACGTTGAACACCCGGTCGGCGCCCGCGGCGTGGATGGCGGCCAGCGTCGCGGGGTTGAGCTCCTCGGCGGGCGGGGTGGCGACCGCGACCTGGTCGACGCCCGCGACCTTCGCCGGCACGACGCCCATCAGCGCGCTGGAGGGGTAGGCCGCGGCGCCGCCGGGGACGTACACCCCGACGCGCTCGATGGGGCGGAACCGCCGGCCGAGCTCCCGGCCCTCGGCGAACTCCCGTCGCCAGTCCTCCGGAAGCTGTGCCTCGTGGAACTCCCTGACGTTCTCTGCGGCGGTCTCTATGGCCTCGCGAACCTCGTCGTCGACCTCGTCGTAGGCCCGCTCGGCCTCGTCGGTGACGTCGAGGTTGCCGACGGAGACGCCGTCGAACTCCTCGCAGAACTCCCGGACCGCCACGTCGCCCTCCTCGCGCACGCGGGCGACGATGTCGCGCACGTCGTCGCGGACCGCCTCGACGCCGGCGTCGCGGTCGAACAGCGCCCGCCGGTCGTCGGGCCCGAGGTCGGCCAGTGTTCGCACGTTCATGCCACCCGCTTCGGAGCGCGGGCGAAAAACGGTTTCCTTCCGGGCGGCGCGCCGCCGGAGACGAGCGCCCGCTCGAACGTCGCTGGGGCGACCGCCGGATCCGGCCGCTCCGACGGCCGCTCGACCGGCCCGGAGGCGACCGCGTTCTTCGAGACCGCCGAGGAGTAATCGCTCGACTCCGGCGGGTTTATTCCCGCGTTGGCGGAAGTGAGGGCGTGGTCTCCGAATCGGACGGGTCGCCCGCGCGCGGCGCCGACGGTACGTCCGGGGAGTGCGAGCCGCCGACCCGGTGCGGCGAGTCACTCGACCGCAACGACGCGACCGGACCGACCGCCGACGGAACGGACGCGGTCGAGGCCCGCCTCGAGGACGCGCTGGAACGGGTCGCCCACGGCGCGACCGTCTCGGTGCCGGCCATCCTGCTCCAGCGCGGGCTCGCGCTGGCGTTCACGGCGGTCCTGACGAACGGATTTGCCGCGAGCGCCTACGGCGCGTTCGCGCTGGCCCGGCGCCTCCAGCGGTACCTCCGGCGGCTGGCGCTGGGGTTCCGGAGCGGGCTGAGCCGCTTTCTCCCCAACGCCGAGTCGGCGGCCGAGCGCGACGCGCTCGCCACGTTCGCGGCCCTGCTGCTGGTCGGCGTCTCCGTCGCGTTCGGGGCGGCGCTGTTCGCGGCGGCGCCGCTGGCGACCGAGGTGGCCGGCGAGGGGCCGCAGTTCCAGCTCCTCCTGCGCGTCTTCGCGCTCGGTCTCCCCGCGGGCGTGTGGCTGTTCACCGTGACGGAGGTGCTCCGCGGGCTCGAAGCGGTCGGCCCGCTCAACCTCGCGCTCCGGGTCGGCTTCCCGACCGCCCAGCTGATCGCCGGCGCGGTCGCGACGTACGTCCTCCAGGACCTCGTGCTGGCGGCGGTCGGCGTCGTGCTCGCCACGGGGGCGGTCGGCGTCGCGGCCGCGGTCTGGGTCGCCCGCGAACGTGGATTCAGGCCCCGGCTCCGCGGGGCCGAGGCGCGGCGGCTCCGCCGGAAGTACCTCCGGTTCACGTTGCCGCTGTTCGTCGGCGGGTTCGCCACGACGACCCAGCGGCTCGGGTTCTACCCGCTCATCGCGGTGTTCCTGTCGAGCGTCGCGGGCGGCGTGTTCGCGGTCGGCGTCCTGCTCGGGACGCTGGTCCGGTTGCCGCTGATGGGCATCAACCAGTTCATCCCGCCGGTCGCGGCCGCGCTCAACGAGGAGGGCCACCGCGAAGCGTTGCAGCGGCTCTACCACGTCACCAGCCGGCTGGTGCTGATCGGCGTGACGGGGCTGGCGGTTCCGGTGATCGTGTACCGGGAGAGCGTGATGGGGCTGTTCGGGCCGACGTACGTGCAGTACGCACCGCTGTTACCGGGGTTCATCCTCGCGCAGTACGCCGCCTGCGCCGCCGGAAGCGTCGGGATCCTGCTGACGATGACCGACCACCAGCGGGCGCTACTGGTCGTCAACGTCGCGATTACTACCGGACTGGCGATTATCGCGGTGCCGCTGACGTCGCAGTTCGGACTGACTGGGCTGGTCGTCAGCTACGTGCTCATGCTGACCGTGAACAACGGTCTGGAAGTGGCGGTGCTCTACCGCCTGGAGGGTCTCCAGCCGTTCACGCGCCGCCACGCGAGACCGCTCGTCGCGGCGGTGCCCCTGGCGGCGGTCGCGCTCGGGGTCAGGTTCGCGGTGCCGGGCGTCGCGGCGCCGGTGCTCGGGACCGCCGGCGGGCTGGCCGCGTACGCGAAGACGCTGCAGGCGCTCGGGTTCACGCGGGTCGAGCGCCGGCTGGGGGCGACGCTGGTCAGGCGGTACCGGGAATCGCTGTCGCGCGACTGGGCGTCGGCGTTCGGCTGAGTCACGCCTCGTCGAGCACCTGGTCGGCGAGCGCCGGGACGAACGTGCCCACGTCGGTCACCATGCCGATAGCCTGGGCGCTCCCGCGGTCGAGCAGTTGGGTGACGGTGGCGGGGTTGATGTCGACGCAGACCACCCGGGTCGTCGACGGCAGACAGTTGCCGACCGCGACCGAGTGGAGCAGCGTCGCGAGCATCAGGACGAGGTCGGCCTCGTGGGCCTGCTCGCGGATGGCGTTCTGGGCCTCGACGGCGTCGGTGATGGTGTCGGGCAGCGGACCGTCGTCGCGGATGGACCCGGCGAGGACGTAGGGCACGTCGTTGTCGACGCACTCGTACATCACGCCCTCCTCGACCACGCCCTGGTCGACGGCCGGTTCGATGCCGCCCGCGCGGACGATCTCGCTGATTGTGTAGATGTGGTGCTTGTGTCCCTTCCGGGGGTTCTCGAGGGTCTCGACGTCCATCCCGAGCGAGGTGCCGTACTGGCCGCGCTCGAGGTCGTGGACCGCGAAGCCGTTGCCCGCCGAGAGCATGTCGACGAACCCCTCTCGGACGAGTCGGGCCAGCGCGTCGCCCGCGCCCGAGTGGACGACCGCGGGGCCGGCGACCGCGAGCACCGACCCGCCGTCGGCCTTCGTCTCCTCGATGGCCTCGGCGATCTCCCGGATGAGCGATTCGGAGGGCCGCTCGGCCGAGACGCCGCCCTGCATGAACCCGAACGGGCCTCCCGACCCCCGAGGCCGCTCGGGCGGGTCGACCCGGACGCCCGCCTCGTCGGTGACGATCAGGTCGCCCTCCTCGACCGCGTTCAACACCTTCGTGTACGCCCGCGGTCCGCCGTCTGCGTCGGGGTCCACGACGACGACGCAGTCCATCTCGACGTTCTCGACCGAAAGCCACTCGCCCTCGTACCGGACCTGGGTCGGATGGTTCGTGGTCGAATAGAATCCGTGGGGCACCACCCGGTCGCCGGGCGCGGGCTTCAACGTCGCGTCCGGCGGGTCCGGCAGGTGCGCGCCGTTCTGGTGGAGCTCGTGGAGTATCTCGCGGAGGCTCTCCTCATCGTCGGCCGTCACGGTCATGCGGCAGAACGATTCGGCGTCCTTGTGCTCCCCGACGTCGAAGACCTCCACGTCGAAGTTTCCGCCGAGGTCCATCACCACGCCGAAGCACTGTTGCATCATCCCGGAGTCGATGATGTGTCCTTCGAGTTCGACGGTGCGTGCGACTGTCATCGTCCGAACGACGGAGGGGCGAGCCATCAACGTTGCGCTGGTGGTTGTTTTCTCGCCGCGCGGCCGGTCCACGTTCGGTCACCCCTCCAGTCGTCGACGACTGACGGAGCCGCCGCTCGCGGACCGTCGTGTTCGAAATGAAAACGGCCCATCACAGCGTGGTGCTGTGATGGGCCGTTGGATGAGTGGGAGGCGGCGAATCGGGGTTTCCAGAGGCTCGCGCACTCCAGTACTTGCCGAAACGCAGGCGGGCTTAACTGCCGTGTTCGGGATGGGTACGGGTGTCGCCCCGCCGCTGTGGCCGCCTTAACGCCGACTCGCGGAATCGAACCGCGAATTTCTCCGCCAGTGTCGGTGGTCCAATGACCGATTATCGACCGTATGATTACGTGCAATCCAGTTTGCGCCTGGACCCGAGTTCGTCCGGGTACCAAGTGCGGTGATGAGTGTGTGGCGCGATCTGTTAGTGCTCGCGGGCTCAACGCCTCGTTGC